>JAYZFP010000041.1:0-19900 GCA_036336715.1 Planctomycetota bacterium | reverse complement strand
ATTAACCTGGCCATTTGTCAGGGACATTGTCCAAGAGGTGATCACGGTCTCGGAGACGGAAATCGTTGAGGCCATGAAATTATTCTGGACCCGGACCAAGTTCCTGATTGAACCCAGTTCCGCGACTGCGGTTGCGGCTGCCCTGAAAACCGAGTGGCTCCCGGGCCGCGAAGTGGGCGTGATCATTAGCGGAGGCAACGTCGACCTGGACAAGTTGCCATGGGCCTAGGCTGGGAAGGCCCTTAGCAGCCCGGGTTACGGCTACTGGGGACGAGTGATGCGAAGGTAGCTGGCAACCGAAACGGCCAGGGAACCTGGCAAGAGAAATAGCAGCAAGGTCACCGAGTTGGCCGAGGTGTTGGGCCAAAACCCGATGGCTGACAGTGGCTTCCACAGGAGTAGCTGAAGGACGAACGCCAGCAAGACCACAAACAGGGGAAGCCTGAGAGCTAGTCGATGCAGCCCAACGGCAAAAGAGACCAGGATCAACGCCAGGAAAAGGGTCCCCAGTGAAATCGTGGCCGAGATTCCAAAACAGGCGCCCAGCAATCCAAATGCGAAAACGGCGCCCGAGTTCCAGTCCTTGGTCAAATTGCTGTATTGAAACCCGAGAAACGACCCAACCAAAAAACCGGTGATTTGAAAATCAACGCGTTGCAGGAGTTCGGGGATACGGCCGGGGGTTTGAAACGTCGAGCGGGCAAACCCAAAATCATCCGGCCAGATGGCCAAGACCAGAAAAACCAACAGGAGCGAAATGGTTTTCCAGAGGGGTGGCAGGCGAAAACGATCCAAGCGCATCAGGGCTGCCGTAAGCACTGAGTACCCGACAAAGCAGTGAACCAGAAAAATCCTGGGCAGGGTCCAGTCGTAGTACCCCAGTTGCCCAAACTGCCCGGCAACCAGGGCTCGAGCCAGGGATTCCATTTGGAACGGTTTGTCAGTGGGCAGGCAATCGCCGTTGGAAACCAGCTCGCTGAGAAAAAGAAAGACCAGCAGGCTGCCGGCGAGAATTTCCACGACAAAATACCGGGGTGAAATCGGGAGGCGGCAGGTGCCGCAGCGTCCCCTTAAGGCGAACCAGCCCAGGACAGGGAAGTTATATTGTCCCGGGATGGGTGCCAAGCAGAAAGGGCAGCGTGAGGACCCGAGAATCGTGATCTTGCTGGGGATGCGGTAGGCAAAGACATTGAGAAAGCTGCCCAGGCATGCCCCGAAAAAAAAGACCCAGACGAAGAGAAACCAGCCCAACAGGTTGGTCATTATCATGTTGGCCAGGATGACCAATTCCGCGGCCTGGAAAGCTTTCTCGTCCAGTCGGTACCGAAAGAGCGGCACGGCGACCACTGTCAAAAGGAGTGAAAGGACAACGGCCGCCAGGATCAAGCGCAGCGGCCAATTAGGATGCCTTTTTTTCTTTCGGATGTTATTTCGATTGGAAATAACCAAAGTCAACTACCCGGGATCCATGTGTTATTTTTGGGCAACTATTTTTCCGCAGTTTCACCTGGTTCTTGAGGCGGTGCTTCCTGGGACATGTACTTTATTTTCAGCGAACGGTAATACCGTTCCGTAATAAACAAGACAAGGATCATGGCCCCAACGCCACCCAGTTTCAACCAGAGGTTGTCATTGGAAATGTACTGCGAAATCCAGCCTGCCAAAATGTACATCAGGCCATTGCCCATCACGCTGCCGATCAGGATTGCCACGACCACGCGCACGCGTTTCATCCCCAGCAGCCTGCCAAAAATCGATCCCCCAATGCTGCCGGTGGTTGAACTTGGAAAAATAACAAAAAGAACAAGTCCCGCAAAAGCGATGTTCCGAATCCACGGCTGGTGTTTGAGGATGAATCGACCATCAGAGACCATCTCTGCGAGCTTGGGGCCGGCTATTGGCAACCGGAACAGCACGTCCATGTGAAATGCGACGAAAAAGGCGGTCAGAAAATCCATGGTCGTGACCATCACGAAAAGAGATTCGGAGGACATTTGGAAAGTGATGTTCTCGGTGAACGTGATGGGGTCATCGCCGCCGAACAGGATCACAAAACGCCCTAGCATCAGGAATGTTGCCACCGCGGCAATGCCCAGGTTTCGAAGCCCGGTACTTCCTCCCAGCAGAAACACGAGTGTCAAGATGACCAGTGCGGCCAACCAGGGTCCCAGAAAAGAGACCCACCAGAGTGTCCTGTTTTTTTCCGCGAATTCACTCCCGAAATTAGGCCTTGATTTTGCCGGTTCGTGGTTGCCGGACGAATCAATCGTTTCAGGGAGGGGCTCTTCAGGTGTCATGGTTTTCCGGGGCAGGCACGTTTTGCTGAACTTTCATTATCGACTGGGATGCGATGAAAAGAAACCTGCTAATGCCATGAACGGTTTGTTATTCACCTTGAATCGTGACAACGATTGTGCGTTTGGAGGCATGATTTCGATGTTCACACAGGTAGATGCCCTGCCAGGTGCCCAGCAACAACTGGCCGCCTGAGACGGGAATTGTCAACGAGTTTCCCAAGAGGGAGGACTTGACATGAGCCGGCATGTCGTCTGGTCCTTCATAGGTATGCACAAAGTCAGGATGTTCGGGGCAGACAGCATTCATCGCGGTTTCAAAGTCCACGCGGACTTCGGGGTCAGCGTTTTCATTGATCGTCAGACTGGCTGATGTGTGCAGGATAAAGACGTGGCAGAGGCCCGTGTTGACTTGTGAAATCTCTGGGCAGGCGTCCGTGATTGCCTGGGTGACCAGGTGAAACCCACGTGGTTTCGCTGGCAGGCTAAACTGTTTTTGGAACCAGGGCACGGGGGGGGATCCTCTTGGGGTTTTCGGAATCAAGATGGGGGTTGCTGGGTGAAGGTCTGGGCTATCCGTTGGAGCAGGGAGGACTGCGGTACTTTCAAAAACTAGACGACTTTTGCGATGCAGTCACAGAGTCTCCCGATATTCTGGTCATTGATACCGGCCACATTGATGCGCCCCGCCCCGACGATGTAAATGGAATACTGGTTACGCAACTGGTCGACCTGAACCGGCGTCAATCCTGAAAAAGAGAACATGCCATTTTGATTTTGAATAAACGAAAAATCTTTTTCACAACGGGAGTTCATCTCGGCCACAAACTGGGATCGAACGGACTTGATTCTTGATCGAACGTTTTTTAGTTCCGCATGCCAGGCGGCGGCAAGCTCCTCGCTGGTCAAGACGATGGTTGCCAGCGCGGCCCCGTGTTTGGGCGGATTGGAATAATTGGCACGGATACAGGATTTGACATGGGTCATGGCGGCCTGGGCAGCGTTCCTGTGATCGGCGACGACTGTCATTGCCCCGACACGTTCGCCGTACAGGCCGAGGTTCTTTGAAAACGAAGAACAGACAATGACTTCCAACCCGCTGTCACAGAGGATGTGGATTCCGTTGACATCTTCCGTCAGTCCCTGGTTGAAACCCTGGTAGGCACAATCTACCAATGGCAACAGGTTTCGCTGTTTGAGGAACTCAGCCAGTTGCATCCATTGTTGACTGGAAAGGTCAACACCGGTCGGGTTATGACAACATCCATGCAAGACGACCAGGTCTCCGGCACTGGCTTGCTCAAGCGAGGACATCATGGCGGCAAAATCCAGTCCCGTTCTTTCTTGGTCCAGGTATTCATAGTTTGCTCCTTCCAGTCCCGCTGCAGCAAATATAGCCGGGTGGTTGGCCCAGGTTGGTTTGCTGAACCAGGCTTTGGCAGCGGGAAATTTCCTTTTCACGAAATCGGCTGCAATTCGCAGTCCACCGGTACCCCCGGGGGCCTGGGCGGTGGCGGCCCGACCGCTTTGAACGATTTGGTGGTTGGGTCCAAAGAGTAGATTCTGGACGGCGGCCGCATATTCGGGAGATCCGGTGATCCCGAGGTAGGATTTGTTTGTTTCGGTTTTGCCGAGGTGTTGTTCGGCGGCCTGGATACATTCAAAAACAGGTGTTTTACCTTGATCGTTTTGATAAACCCCGACGGTGAGATTGATTTTATCCGGGTTTGGGTCACTCTTGAATGCTTCATTCAAGCCGAGGATCGCATCCGGTGGGGCGGGTTCGATGGAGTCAAAAAAAGAGTGAGGACGGTTTTCGGTGCTCATGGGTAAATGATGGATTGCCCTGTTTACCAAGTTGATTTTCGCCAAAACAGCTTGCGTACCGTTGACGAAGACGAGTTTCCAAAGAGACAATTATGTTATCGCCGATTGTCGTGAGCTTTAAGCCCCGGTTCCCCTTCGCGAACAATAAGGGTTTCTCAACCCCTGGGGCCGATCCAACTTGCGGGCCTGTCCCGGGCACAGCTTCGAGGCGTCACCGTACTATCCTTAGGTCATTGAATCAAAAAGAGATGTCAAAAAAAATTGGTATTTGGCTCGTGGGTGCGCGAGGAGGCGTGGCAACGACGGCCATTGTGGGCCTGGTGGCCCTGCAGAAAAAAATCACCGAACCGCACGGTTTGGTCAGCGAGCTTCCCCAGTTTCAATCGAGCGGGCTTGCGGACTGGAGCACGTTTGTCGTTGGCGGGCACGATATCCGCAATACACAACTGGTTGAGGAGGCCAGCAAACTGCAAAGCGAAAGCCGGCTGCTGAGCCCGCAGTTGCTGGAAATCTGCAACTCGGAGTTCGAGGCGATTGACCAGCGAATCCGACCCGGGGTTTTATTCAATGTCGGTCAAACCATTTCCGCCCTGGCGGATCCGGGCATGACCAAATCGGCGGTCACTCCCGGGGAAATGATTGACGAACTCAAGTCGGATTTAGAGGAATTCAAAGATCAAAACGAATTGGCGAACGTGATCATGATCAACGTTTCGTCAACAGAACCGACGGTTGATCCGGAAACGGTTCCCGGCACCTGGGCCGAGCTGGAAGGCACGCTCGGATCGGAGAATTGTCCACTGGCGGCCAGTTCGCTTTACGGGATCGCTGCGCTGCAGCTGGGCATCCCTTACCTGAACTTCACCCCGTCACTGGGAACATCACCTCCGGCCATTTGTGAACTGGCTGAGGCCCACGAGGTTTGTCACATGGGGCACGACGGCAAGACGGGCGAGACGTTGATGAAGAGCGCGTTGGCGCCGATGTTCCAGCATCGCAACCTGAACGTCATGAGCTGGGTGGGGCACAATATTTTTGGGAACATGGACGGGAAAGTCCTGGACGACCCTGAAAACAAGAAAACCAAGGTGGTCAGTAAAGACCGGTTGTTGGGGCAGATCCTGGGGTATGAACCGCAGACCCATATCAGCATCGAGTACATCGAGAGTCTGGGGGACTGGAAGACGGCTTGGGACCATATTCATTTTCAGGGATTCCTGTCTACCCCGATGGTATTACAGTTTACTTGGCAGGGGAGCGATTCGATTTTGGCGGCGCCACTGGTTTTGGACCTGGTTCGATTTGCGGAATTAGGATTGCGTCGGGGCGAGGTTGGTTTATTGACCGATTTATGTTGTTTCTTCAAGAGTCCTCATGGGATCGAGGAAAACAATTTTGTGAGGCAGTTCCAGATGTTGGAGAGCTGGGCGAACGGCAATTGAGCAGCGGGTTCACCATGAGAGAGATGATTAATCCGTTCACGGCGATGGCCTTTATTGTGCTGTTTGCTCTTGGGCTGGGTGTTTCGTCGGTCAATTTGTGGGACCGCTTGATCAAGATCGTGTTGGCCACAGTATTTCTAGTCTATCTCAACCTGCGAATTTTGGGTGTGAATCGTGTGAGTCGTCTAGAGTTGGACTCGTTTACGGGTTGGACGCTACGTATTGGCAGCGGGTGGCTTTTGTTGAAGATGTGGTTGTTTGGGGTTGGCTAGGGGTTTGTTTAGGGGGCGATATCGAGGACCACGGAATCGGTGAGTCGTTCCTGGTCTTTTGCGACGATGGTGATTTCACTTTTTTCCAGGGCGACTTTGAGATCAAACTTGAATTCCCCGTCGGCGGCATCGAGGGTGAAGGTAATAGGGAAGGCGGTGGCCCCATACACGGTGACAGTGACTGTCGACCACTGTTCGTCCTTGACGTTCCCAGAGATTGTGACAGTTTCCCCTTTCCTAACTGCGGTGACCTCCAGCACTGGGGGTTTGCCTACGAAAACATTTTTTTCAGGCGTTCCGGAAACAGCTGATGAGGAATAGAACAAAAAAGGAGAAGATAGAATCAGGGCTACAAGGGTAAATCGGAAGTTCATTGGATTTCCTCCGTAAGTAGTTCACTTTGATTAGATTTCGGCCAATTTTGGCAATCTCCAATTGTTTTTTACGAGTTCTACGCGGCTGCGAAATTTATATGACTCTATAAATTTCGCAGCCGGTGGTTCAGGTGTCGGCGAATGGCTCGCAAGACGTGGTGCCCATAACCGTCCACCAATTGATGGATCGCTGCGGGCGACCCCTCGCGCACGCCGACCATAAGTTCAGTAAACTGATCATTGGCCGCTGGAACAGAATCCATCAAGGTCACCCAATGGCAAATTACCTGGTGAAAAATCGTGTGATATTCTATCACTGCAACGAAGCGAGTGGACGTTAAAACTCTGCGAAAAAATCGATTCTTGCGCCGTGAAATGACGTGATGACCATAAGAGGGGTTTCACTTTGGATTTTCGAGTAAAAATAGGAAGAACAGGGCAAACAACGAAAAAGCCCGGGCCGCACATGACGCCAGCATTGGGGGTCGCCGTGCAGTGCCAACACCATGCAGGAAGGGTCGATGAGCGGGCGTAAAACGGTAGTGCTAATAGGACTGGTGGTTTGCCTGGGGGGAGGCTACGTCTTTACCGATTGGTACACGGTGATTGCGGGTTCAAGCCAACCCACTTATGTCGGGCGGGAGTCATGTATTGACTGTCACCGGCAACAGGCAGACCTGTTTCACGGTTCCCACCACGACTTGGCCATGGACCTCGCGACGCCCCAAACCGTGCTTGCCAATTTTGACAATCAAAGCCTTGCTGCTTTCGGAGTTGAGTCGCGGTTTTTCAGGGATGGCGACCAGTACATGGTCCACACCGAAGGACCCGACGGGGCAATGTCGGATTTCCGGGTCAAGTATGTTTTTGGCGTTGAACCCCTGCAGCAATACATGGTCGAATTTGATCGTCCTGCCGGAATGCCGGAAAACGAGATTTCCCGCCTGCAGGTCCTGTCGTTGTGCTGGGATACCGAAAAGAAAAAATGGTTTCATCTCCAGCCACCGGATGTCAAAGAAAAAATAGAGCCTGATGATCCGTTGCACTGGACCGGTCGCACGCAATGCTGGAATACCAGTTGTGCCGATTGTCACTCCACCAATCTTCAAAAGAACTTTGACCTGGAAAAACTGGTTTACCATACAACCTTTTCCGAGATCGATGTCAGCTGCGAAGCCTGTCATGGTCCCGGGAGCCACCACGTTGAGCTCGCGGAGAGCTGGTCCCTGTTCTGGGACCGGAAACAAGGATATGCCCTGGCCAGGCTCAAAGGGGAAGATCCCACGACTCAAATCGAGACCTGTGCCAAATGCCATTCCCGGCGAGGGGGCATCAAGGAAGGGTTTTGCGGCGGAGAGTCCTTTCACGATTTTTACACCAACGAGCTACTCAACGAACAGACGTACCATGACGACGGCCAGATTAAAGACGAGGTGTACGTTTATGGTTCGTTCCTGCAAAGCAAAATGTACCACGAAGGTATTCGCTGCACCGACTGTCATGATCCCCACTCCACCAAGGTCAAATACGACACCAACCAGCTTTGTACGTCCTGCCATGCCCATCCAGCGGGAAAATACGACACGGCCAGTCATCATCGCCACAAAGAGGGATCGACCGGGACCCGTTGTGTAGAGTGCCACATGCCGGAAACAACTTACATGGCTGTCGATCCCCGGCGTGACCACAGCCTGCGAATTCCGCGGCCAGATTTAAGCGTCAAACACGGGACGCCCAATGCCTGCACGCAGTGCCACATCGATCTGGACAAGTTGCCCCAACCCGAGCAGGAGCTGCTCGAGGGAAAACAGTTTCTGGATTGGCTCACTCTGGCGAAATCCAACGAGGTCGTGGCAGGGGAGATCAGCCGACTGGACGCCTGGGCCCAGGAGAACGTGCTGAAGTGGTATGGGCCTGAAAAACAGACAGCACACTACGCGGAAGCCTTTCACCAGATTCGCCAGGAAGGCTCCAACCAAAAGGCGTATGAACGGTTGCGGCAGATGCTCTCTGACCGAAAAACGGCCGCGATTGTTCGAGGGACCGCGGCGGTCGAACTGGGCAGAAACAACGAGGCTCTTCAGCGCGTTGTGAACCGTGCTTTTTTGGGCTCGGAAAAAGAAATGATGAGCCCTGTCCTGAAGCAGTTGCAGCAAGAGCAGAGTCCAATCGTGATCCAAGGGCTCCTGCAAACCCTCGAACTGGAAATCACATCCATCCTCAATGCGACCTGGAAATACCAGGCGTTTGATCGACAGGGGCGCCCGGTTTTTGACGGGGTTGTCGGTCCGCTGACGAATTACGTGCAGACACTGATGGACTTGCATTATCATCCCCGGCGGATGGTTCGTATCGAAGCGTCCCGAGTGTTTCTCAGGGTTCCCTCAGCGGTTCACGATCGACTTTTGGATAGCAAGCAACTGGCCAGACACGACGAGGTGTTCCAGGAGCTCATTGAGTCGGTGGAAAGCAACCAGGAACGGGGCAGTGCCTTGCTGGCCCTGGGATCGATTTACCAACTCAAAGCGGATGTGATGATCGGCCAGAGGGGCACCGCGGACCCGGTGCGATTGATGAAGTCCGACCAGTATTTTGAATTGGCCCGGCAAGCTTACCGCAACGCGATCAGGGTGGCTCCCAACGAATCGGGGGCGCGGGGGAACCTGGCTGCCATGCATGACCAACTGCTTGAGCAACTCGACGCTGAGCAACGGCAGATCGATCCCAAGCGGGATTCGGCCAAGCTGATGAAGTTGCTACAGAAAATAGAAACGATCCAGGAACAGGCTGCCAGTCTGCGGAAAGCCGAACTGAAAGTCCTCGGCGAGGAAGCCAAGCGGGCCATCGCGTCCAACGTGGGAGCGGGAGTCATCGACCGCTATGCCATGGCCCTGTATGTCGATGGGCAGGTGGCCGAGTGTGCCAAGCAGCTCCGCAAAGCGGTTGAACTTGCGCCGGACGATCCCATGATCGTCTTGCATTTCACGTTGATCCTGGAAAAGCAGGAAAAATTCACACAAGCACTGGACTATGCCAACCGGCTGTTGAAACTGGTCCCCAAAGACCCCTCTTATCGACTCATGCGCGACAACCTGCAAAAGAAAGTCAGCCAGTAGCAACCATGTCCCAGACTTACAAGATCGCCGGCGTCCAGATGGATGTTGAGCTGGCCAATATTGAATCCAACCGAAACAGGATTCTAGAGCACTTCAAGACGACGACCGGGAACGGAACGGAGTTGACCGTGTTTCCCGAATGCGCGACTTCGGGCTATTGCTTCGATTCACTCGAGGAATCCCTGCAGGTTGCCGAAGCCTGCGATGGAGAAACCTGCCAGGTGTTTGCAGAAGCATGCCAGGCGGCGGGCAGCCATATGGTTTATGGCTACCTCGAAAAACGGGATGACCGGCTTTACAACAGCCTCAACCTGGTAGGGCCCGACGGCCTTGTTGGAACCTACCGAAAAATACACTTGCCCTTTTTGGGCGTGGATCGATTCACGACCGGTGGCGAGGCGTTCAAGGTCTATGACATTGGCTGGGCCCGGGTCGGCCTTCATATCTGCTATGATGGCTCGTTTCCCGAAAGCGGGCGTTGCCTGGCGCTGGAAGGAGCTGACCTCCTGGTCCTGCCCACGAATTGGCCTCCCGGGTCACTGGCGGCGGCCGACGTGGTTCCCAATGCCCGGGCGATGGAAAATCACACCTACTTCATGTCGGTCAATCGCGTCGGCAGCGAACGCGGGTTCGATTTTATCGGGAAAAGCAAGATCTGTGATCCGGACGGGATGGACCTGGTTTTTGAGAACCATGCCGATGAAATCATCTTTTATGCGGAGATTGATCCACTGGTTTCCCGGCAGAAGAAACTGGTGCGTGTCCCGGGAAAACATGAAATAGACCGGTTTGAAGATCGACGCCCCGAGAAGTACTCTACTATTACAGCAGAACAGAAATAACCACCTTCCCCTTGTGACAGGAAACCATGAAAAGTCTTTCATCCATTTTATCGCTCAACATGTTGACTCTCCTCCTTTGGGCCGCCCATCCGGCGATTGGCGATGATGGCTTCAAGCCTTTGTTTGACGGGAAAACGACCGAGGGCTGGAGAGGGTATTTCAAGGAAAAAGTCGGCAAGGGCTGGAAAGTCGTCAATGGTGCCTTGGTGTTTGACGGATCAGGGGGCGGGGATATCGCGACGGTCAAAGAATATGGGAACTTTATCCTGAAATTTGAATGGAAAGTCGAGTCCGGGTCCAATAGCGGTTTAATGTACCGTGTGTCGCTGGGAGACCGGGCACCCTATTTCAGCGGGCCCGAATACCAGGTGCTCGACGATGCAAAACACCGGGATGGGAAAAACCCCAAGACGGCAGCAGGTTCCCTTTACGCGCTTTACGAACCCAAGAATAAAACCCTTGCCAAGGTCGGCCAGTGGAATACCGGCAAGATCGTGCTGAACGGGTCCAAAGTCGAACACTGGCTCAATGGAAAAAAAGTAGTGGCGACTGACATGGCGACCGATCAATGGAAAACAAAAGTCTCCCAAAGCAAGTTTGCCAAGTGGGAGAAGTTCGCAAAAAATTCATCCGGCCATATCGTGCTCCAGGACCACGGTGACAAGGTCTGGTACCGCAAGCTTGAAATCAAGGTGCTCAAGGACTAGCTGCCGTCTGCCGCAGGCAGGGCCACCCAGAGATGTAGCCATCGTCGGTTGATCCCTGGTTCTACCCGGCAGAAAGTGTTACCGGTTAACCGTTGTGGATCAACCTTTCCCATGATCGTCGATAAATCCAGCGAAAAAGTACGAAACATGTTTGGGCAAATCGCGCCCAAGTATGATCGCATGAACCACTTGCTGTCGATGAACGTCGATTATTATTGGCGCTGGTACACGGTGCGAAAGTTGAAGCCGGTGCCCGGTCAGCCGATCCTTGATGTTTGCACGGGCACGGGGGACCTGGCGATCAGTTTTTACAAGAAAACCAAGGGTAAATCGGAAATTGTCGCGACGGATTTTTGCCCCGAGATGCTCGAGTTGGCTGAGAAAAAACAGGCAAAATTTCCTGCCGGGAACCGCATCCGGTTTTTGGAGGCCGATACCGAAAATCTGCCGCTTCCAGACGACACATTTCAACTCGTCTCGGTGGCTTTTGGGCTGCGAAACGTGTCCGATCCGCTGGCCGGGTTAAGGGAAATGGTGCGGGTTTGCCGGCCGGGGGGAAAAGTCGCAGTGCTGGAGTTCACCATGCCCCGGCGGCAGCCGATCAAGTGGATTTACAAGTGGTACTTTCGAAATGTTCTTCCGCGGATCGGGCAATGGTTTGCCAGGAACGATGCGGATGCCTATGAATATTTGCCGGAAACCGTTGGCGAATTTCCACAATATAAAGAGCTGACCCGCCTGATGGACGACGCCGGCTTGAAAGAAACGACGTTTATCCCGTTAACTTTTGGAATCGCAACGCTTTACCTGGGAACCAAGTAAATGAAACCGCTCGTTGTCGCCATGACTGGAGCCAGTGGAGCCCCTTACGCAATTCGATTGCTGGAATTGCTGGCGGGTTCGAAAATTCCTGTCCACCTGACGATCAGCCCGGCAGGTGCCCAGGTCCTCAAGCAGGAATCCAATCGAGATCTTGACCTGGACCATTTCGAACCGGGACAGCTTTTACCCCGGGACGTCACCTTTGAAAATCTTGTCTACCACGATTACCGGGATTTTATGGTACCCATCGCAAGCGGTTCGTTCCAAACACGGGGAATGGTTGTTGTCCCCTGTTCGGGCAGCACACTGGGAGGGATTGCCTCCGGTGCCAGCAGCAACCTGATTCACCGCGCGGCCGAAGTCCATCTCAAGGAAAGTCGAAAACTGGTCCTGGTGACCCGCGAGACCCCGTTGTCGTTGATCCATATCAACAACCTGAAAACAGTTGCCGAAGCAGGTGCCACGGTTTTACCGGCCATGCCAGGATGGTATCACGGCGTGAAGTCCACCGAGGACCTGGTTGATTTTGTCGTAGCGCGGATCCTCGACCAGTTCGATATCCAGAACCAGTTGATCCATCGTTGGGGGGATCGCCGCTAGGCCCGCGGAAACCGGGTTTCATCCAGGTTGGCCGTGGTTCCATCGATGCCACCCACGGCATCGAACAGGGCAATGGCCTGTCCCACCACTCCGGGATCGTGGACCCGGATGACCTGGATGGCCTGCCGGGCAAGCTCAATGGCTACTCCGGCGGTGGCAGCCGCGCGATCGCATTGCTGGTTGTCCAGGACCCTGGCGAGAAACCCTTTGCGTGAATGCCCAACGAGAACCGGGCTGTTCAAATCATGGAACCGGCCGCAGTTTGAGACCAGCTCCAGGTTGTGCTGGTGGGTTTTGCCAAAACCGATTCCCGGGTCAAGACAGATGCGGTCAGGGTCCAGCCCCTGGTCCAGCAAAAATGTTTTTCGCCCCTTGAGATACTCGAAGATTTCCTCCACGACGTTTTTATAGGCCGGTTGATCCTGCATGGTTTGCGGGGTTCCCTGCATGTGCATCGCGCAGACGCCAGCGCCGAACTCGATGGCGACTTCCGCCATTTTCGGATCGCCCTCGAGCCCCGTGATGTCATTGATGATCTCGGCACCGGCAGCGAGACACTCCGAGGCAACTTTGGCCTTTGAGGTATCAATGGAAACAGGGACCGGCGTGTTGGAAGCAATCGTCTCAACGATGTCGACTGTTCGCTTCAGTTCTTCAGGTTCGCTAACGGGCTTGGAATACGGACGGGTACTCTCCCCGCCCACGTCGATGATTCCCGCACCCGCATCGACCAGTTGCATTGCCTGGTCAACGGCGGCATTTTTTTCGAGAAAGTTTCCACCATCCGAAAAGCTGTCAGGCGTGACGTTGAGGATCCCCATCAGAACCGGAACCCGGCCAAACTTGAGTTGTGTCGATTTGAGCTGCCAACAGTCGGGCGTATCGGAATACTTGTTTTGCAGGGGTCTCATGTTCGATTATCAAAAGTCAGCCGGGGGTCGTGCAAAATGGTTCACCAGGATCATGGCCGCCAGCAGCAACCACCCAATCCACGGGGTCACGGAATCCCACTGGGTCAGCGTATTGGACGGGCCCTCGGTCCTGGCCTTGGGGGGGGCAAAGCCGAAAAACAGGTCAAATGGTCTCCACAACAGGATCAAGGAACAGGGGACCGCGATGACCAGGGTGTACACCACGATTTGCCAGGGGGGGATTTTGGGAGTCACCAGCATCACGTAGATGGAAATGCCGGCGATCGGGATGCATAAAAACGGTAACAGGCGTTTGGCAGCAGTCATGGGCTCGATTTCAATTGCACCAGGTAGTTGACCGCCGATTTCTGCTGGCCCCGGCGGGTGGCCAGAATCGCCCGGTCAACCAGTTCTTTTTGGCGAACGGTAAACAGCGGGGGCTGATCGAACGGGGGATCTTCTGGCACCGACAGGTTTTTTAGCCGGGCTAACAACCGGTCGATACCCATTCCCCTGAGGGCATCGGTCAAAAGGACCTCCGGGAATTCACGCTCAACGGTCTTCTTTTCATTAATATCCAGAAGATCCGCCTTGTTGAATACCGTTAACAGGGCTTGTTGAACACCCGGGAAATTGAAATCTTCATGGTCGAGTTCAGCGATTGCCTGGTCCAGTCCATGTTCTAACGAAACGACATGCAGCACGATGTCCGCCAGTTGTAACCTGTTTTTGGCAAATTCCACGCCGGCGGTTTCAACAGCATCAGAGGGATTTCGAATTCCGGCGGTGTCGGAAAACTCAAACGCCCAGCCTTCAATGGTCGTCGTTTCGCAGAGGATATCACGAGTGGTTCCCGGTTGATCCAAAACGATACTCCGGGAATATCCCAGGACCTGGTTGTTCAAGCTGCTTTTACCGGCATTCGGTCGTCCGGCCAACACGGTTGAAATGGGGCGGGCCAGGAATTGGCCGACCTGGAACGACTGGCTTAAGGCTTCCAGCTCGGCCAGTAGCCGGGGGATGTTTTCAAGCTCAATCAAGCGATCGACCTGGCGGACCAGGGTCCCCTTGGCGAGGTGCAGGAAATACTCCGCGATCTTGGTCGTTCGAGCGTTCCATAGCCCGGATTGAAGCTCGGTCTCCAGGCCCGATGCCTGGGCCATGGTTTTCCTGGAATTCAGACCGATCACGAAGCCGATGGATTCCAGCGAGGCGAGTATCGCGTTGATCGGGGCGGTTCCACCGTGGCAATGGATTTGCAGTTCGGAATCGGACACGGGTGTCACGACGAGCTCCTCGGAGGCTCCCTCAAGGTTAGACCAATTCCCAACGACGATTTTTCCAAAACCAAACTCGGAGACCGGCTTTCCGGAAACCGATTGAAAGAGTGAATCAAACTCCGCCAGAGACAAAAATCCGGTTGCCCGAATGGTGGCAATCGCGCTGCGGCCTGGCGGCGTAATACAAGTTGCGATGCGGTCTGCTTTGTGCAACGAAGGAGTTGACCTGAAAAATTGAGTAGTGAAAAGCGGCCGGCAAATTAACGCGAAAGGGCTTTGAGAAATGCAACCAGGTGTTTTTTGTCGTCTTCACTCAGGTTGAGTTTCTTTATTTTGGGATCCAGGTGTTTGTCCCCGGGGGCGCCTCCTTTTGAATAGAACTCCACAACATCTTCCAACGTTTTGGCGCTGCCGTCATGAAAATAAGGCGCGGTCAGCGCGACACCCCGCAAGGTGGGTGTCTTGAACTTGTAATTATCTTTCTGGTCCTTGGAAATTTCGGCCAGCCCCAGGTCCCTGGCTTCCGATCCGTATCCCACGCCTGTGTCGTGGAATTCCTCGTCCGAGTAATTTGAACCCGAGTGGCATTGCCAACAAGCTCCCCGGCTTTCGTAAATCCAGAGCCCTTGCCGTTCCTCGTCGGTCAGCGCCTCGTACTTGGCGGACTGGAACTGGTCGACCGGCGAGTCTCCCATGAGCAGTGTTCGCTGAAAGGCCGCCAGGGCTTTCGCCAGGTTCGCGGCATTGACTGGCTGGTCACCGCCAAAGGCCTGCTTGAAGCCTTCCACGTAATCCTTGTTGCCCTTGATCCGCGAGACGGCTGCCTCGACAGAGCTGCCGAGTTCAATTTCATTGGCAATCGGTTTGAGCGCCTGTTCTTCGAGAGAGGCGGCCCGGCCATCCCAGAAAAAGGTTTTGCCGTAAGCCCGGTTCAACAGCGTGGGGGAATTCCGCTTGCCAACCTTTCCGCCAATCCCGATTGCCAGCTTGTTGTTGGATGCAAACCCAAGATCGGGTTGATGACAACTTGCACAGGAGACAGAATTGTCTTCGGAAAGAACGGGATCAAAAAAGATCTTCCGACCGAGTGCCACGGTTGCCTGGGTCAGTGGATTGCCCGGGGTTTGCAGGAGCGCGTCCAGTCCATCGGGAACCGTTTTCAGATCCAGTTCCGCTGGCAGGGTATCTTTGGGAACAATCGGAAGTTTCTTGTCATCATCATTGCCGCCACTGGGCAGTGGATCGTTGACAAATAAACCAAGGGAACTTCCAATCAGGGCGGCTTCAAGGACGAAGATTAAGCGTATCATTTCAAAAACTCGCTGAGACTTTGATACCCTTTAAAATATACGAAAATGATTTTCGGTGCATCGATACCCATGGGTTAAATTGTCAAACTAGATCCGGAGATTCAAATGGACCTGCAATTGGAAGGCAAAGTGGCCCTTGTGACGGGGGGAGCCAAGGGGATTGGCAAATCGGTGGTAGAGTGTTTTTTGGCCGAAAAAGCGAAAGTTTTTTTTGTCGATGTGGATGAATCCGCCAGCCAGGACCTGCTCGCGGCGTCCGATTCCAAAGAGAATCTTGGCTTTTTGATCGGCGACTTGACGTTGGAATCCAGTTGCGAAAAATTGGTTTCTCAGGCAATGCAACGGTTCGGCCGAATTGACATCCTGGTGAACAACGCGGGGGTCAATGATAGTACCGGGTTTTATTGTTCGGTGGAAAAATTCCTGGAATCATTGCAGAAAAACCTCGTGCACGTCTTTTCGGTCACCAAGCTTGCCTCGCAGGAGCTAAAAAAAAACAGGGGTGCAATTGTCAACATCAGCTCAAAAGTGTCAGTGACCGGGCAGGGAGGCACCACCGGTTACGCCGCCGCCAAGGGTGCCGTCAATGCGCTGACACGCGAATGGGCGGTTGAATTTGCCGATTCAGGCGTGACCGTCAATACGGTGGTACCGGCGGAATGTTGGACACCCCTTTATGAAAATTGGATCAACTCCCAGGACGATCCGGAAAAAGTCAAAAAAGGGATTGCCGATCTGGTGCCCCTGGGGCGGCGGTTTACCAGCACCCAGGAAATTGCGGATGCCGCCGTCTTCCTCGCGTCCCCCCGGTCAGGACACACGACCGGCCAGATCCTTTTCGTCGATGGCGGTTACACTCATCTCGACCGAAAAATGTCAGCGAACACCGAGTTTCACTGGTCAGAATAGTCCGCTGCCCGATCGACAGAAGCAGCTGTTTTCAGCAGCAAAGCCAGGCTGGTCCTGTGGGATCCCAGCTTGGTAGGCCATGGCAAGTTGCCCAATGGCAAGACCTGGACCTGGGGGGTTTCCCCGATGAGCCGTTGGACCGCCAACTGTGGGCCGGGAATGACCGAACCATTTGACCACAGGGGTTTGAGTTGCGGAAAAAAGTCATGGAGTAAAATAACTCCACCAGGGCTGAGCAGGTTCATCGCCGCGGGGATCTCCCGGTAGGTGGTTTTGGCCGAATGATCACCATCGAGAAAAATCAAATCATAGGATCGATTTTCGGATTGCATGAACTCCAGTGATCTGCACGTCTGGAATTCTACGAACTTTTCACATCCCAATGCGGCGATCATTTCCGCGGGCGAATGTTTCGAGCCATGCGCCAACCATGGCCTCGAAGTTGGGCAGTTGACATCTGCCACGTCGACACTGACCAGTCGCGGAGAACCAGAAGAGGGATTGGCGTTTTGAGTCATATTTTGTTCAATGGCAGCAGCGAAATGACAAGTCGAAGCCCCAATATGTGTCCCAATTTCGAGAACCGACCTTGCTCCCAGGCCGCGGGTCAAAAAGAAAATCGCACGGCGATCTCCCGGGTTAACCCCCCCTGTCATGTCGGGGATTTCAAAGCGAGACAGTTGTTCTGAGACCTGTTGCCAATCTTGCTGGATCACTGTTGAAGTAAAAATACCGTTGTCAGAAAAGGCAGAATTTTCCAATAGGCCGTCTGTTTTGCAGGGAACCACTGGTAACTGGTTGAGCGAACGATGCTCTCGGTTGAGCAGGAGTTTTTGAAGCCATGCCGCAGGGAGCATTCTTGAGAGGAAAGCTTTGAGATTCATTGATTTGCGGGTTCCAGGCACGACATGGGAGGGCACGTATTGCGGTATAGTATAAGGGGTCAAGAGGATTCGAGAAGAATGATGGAATCGGGGAACTCCCGGCCATAGGGAAAGAGCCATCCCGCATTCTGGTGTGCGATATCGGCACTCCTGGCGGATGGAATTTAAGACGCACGTCCAGTCGACTCGGCTAATCGACCCGGCCAATCCGAACAGAGTCAGCACGTATTGAAACAAGGCCCCCGTGAACCTTCATCCACCCTTTGTCGAAATCGTCAGCTCCCAGAATCCGAAAATCAAGGAAGTTGCCCGTCTGCGAGTTGAGAGGCAGAGAAAAAAACAAAACAGGATCCTGATCGATGGAGTGCGAGAGATTTCCAGGGCCATCGCTGCTGGATTCGAGATCGAGGAAATTTTTTTCTGTGCAGGTGGTCCCGCGGGGGAAGCCAGCCCGGACATCAGGGAATGGGGGCAGGACTCCTCTGCCACACGATACCGGCTTTCCCCGGCCGCGTTCAAAAAAATTGCTTATGGTGATCGCGATGAAGGTGTTGTGGCGGTCGCGCTTCCCAAAAACCGGAGCTTGTCGCAACTTGAACTGGGCAAGACGCCGTTGCTGATCGTGCTGGACGGAATCGAGAAACCCGGAAATATTGGGGCCGTTTTTCGAACAGCTTCAGCCGCCGGAGTCGATGCGATCCTGGTTTCCAATGAAATCTGCCACCCTTTCAATGCCAATGCTATCCGGGCCAGCCTGGGGGCAGTGTTTGAACTTCCGTTTGTCTCAACGTCGCAACCCGAGGTTGCCGAGTTCCTTGATGCCCGGGGAATTCGTATCGTCACGACGCGTGTCGACGCCAGGCAGCTTTATTTTGACTATGATTTCACCGGCCCTGTTGCCATCGTGATGGGCAGTGAAGCTGCGGGTGTGGCAAAAGCATGGCAGGGGCATGATTCGATGATCATCCCCATGGACGGCGCGATAGACAGCTTGAACGTTTCAGCGACCGCGGCCATTGTTTCGTTCGAGGCCAATCGCCAACGCAACCTTTCGGGTCACTAGAAAACAGGCTGCCCCGTTCCCCAGTCCGGTGATTTAGACAGGAACATCGAACGTCTGGGCACCAAAACTTGCCAGCAATTGCCTGTACCACGTCATCGATTTTTCAGTTCGTCCTTCCAGTTGACGGGTTCCCCAGATAAGGCTCAGGGTGGTCTTGGTGTCCGGGGAAGTTTTGGTGCGCTGGGAGTCTTTTACCGCGGTGGCACAGGCACCTTGTTGATCAAAAAGTGCCAACAAGTGGCCAATCTCGATTTCCTGGCCCGACGGATTGAAGACATACGACGAAGGTGCAGGTGCGACCTTGACGCTCAAGGGAGCAGTTGTTTTGGCGAGATCTACCACGCTAATCGGCAAGCCGCTGTGAAGGCTGACGATATTACAAAAATCAACAGCGGGGTTGATGGAAGCAAGCCTTTGCTCGGCTGCCGCCCGGATCAAATATTCCGCGGCTGGCTTGTTGCGTCCCGTCGGTTTGAATCCGTCCTGGCGTAGTAGCTCGCGGACTGCCACGCGGACTTCATCGCAGGACTGGATGGGGGCCGGGGTTTCCAGCGAGAAGCACTGCGCAAATTCAGCAACCGAGGAGAGGTTACCCAAGGCATCCTGAAACTCGGTCACAAAAACCGCAGCATCAAGCAATGGATGACTTTCAATATTCAGCTCGATCATTTCAATCCCCGATCATCTCAAACCCTGAGCCGGTGAACCACAAATGTCACTGGCTAAACCAATAAATCGATCGCAACGACCAGAAACAGGCCGATGCTTACCACTGCGTTGACGTTGAAGAACGCGATATTCATTCTTGTCAGATCCTCGGCGCTGACAAGCGAATGTTCATAAATCAACAGGGTGCCCAGGGCTGCGACACCGATCCAGTAGATGGTCCCCAGGTCGGTTGCCGGTCCCCCCAGAGATCCGGCGAAAGGCAGGCAGGCCAACAACGCGATCATGATCCCGTGGGAAAGAGCCGCCATTCGTAGTGCCCCGGAAACCCCGAACCGAACCGGCACGCTTTTGAGTTTCGCCCGCTTGTCATATTCGAAATCCTGGCAGGCATAGATCATGTCAAATCCTGCCACCCAAAACAGGACGATCGCCCCCAGTAGCGATGGAGTGACCAGGTCCGCCGGATGCGCAAGGACTTCCTCGCCGCGGATGGCAATCCAGGCTGCCAGGGGGGCGAGCATCAGGGAAAACCCGAGCCAGAAATGTGCCAGGGAAGTAAATCGCTTGGTCAGGCTGTA
>JAYZFP010000040.1:0-5591 GCA_036336715.1 Planctomycetota bacterium | reverse complement strand
GAAAGCGTAGGCAGTTTGCTGAAATACCTGGACGAAAACGGGCTGGCCAAAAACACGCTGGTCATCTACTCCTCCGACCAGGGATTCTTCCTGGGAGAGCATGGTTGGTATGACAAACGCTGGATGTTTGAGGAATCGTTTCGCATGCCGTTTGTCGCTCGATGGCCCGGCAAGATCAAGCCAGGTTCCCGCCCCGAACAACTGATACAAAACATCGATTATGCCCCCACGTTTCTCGAAGTTGCCGGCGAAAAAATCCCCGGCGAAATCCAGGGGAAATCCCTCGTCCCCCTGATGACCGGTGCGGAAGTGGCATGGCGTGATTCACTTTACTACGCCTACTACGAGTTTGGTGAACACCGGGTCCCCCAGCATTTCGGGGTGCGCACCGAGCAGCACAAACTCATCTATTTCCCCAAGTCCAACGAGTGGAACCTGTTTGACCTCCAGCAGGATCCCCAGGAAATGAAAAGTGTTCACGATCAACCCGGTTACCAGGCCACTCGCAAGGTCCTCTTAAAAGAGTTCTACCGGCTGAGGCAAGTGTATGACGCTCCCAAGTTTTCAATGAACAAGTGAGCCCGTATTCCGCTTCACAATGAAACCGGTTTCATTTTTCGACCACGTATTTTTCGACGTTCGTGATCACGGAGTTCCCTGAGACTTTCTTGGTTTTACCAGTCAACGTCATCACGGACCCGACATGCAAGTCCATTCGGTTACCGTTGATATTTCCAAATCCGGCACGGATTTCAACCCGATTCCCGTCCGAAAGGCGAATGACATAAAGGTTGGGGTCGTCCGTGGTCACGATCACCTGCAACAAACCTCGGACCACGATCTGTTGCTCGGCCTGTTTGACCACTTTCCAGTTTCCATCGTCGACGGGGTCTTTGCGAAAAGTCCCGTTCTCGCTGATTCCCCGGATCGGTTCGGTTCCGTTGCCGTATTGATCTTGCGGACATCCCATGATTTCCATGATCTTCAAGATCAGGTTTCCATTGGGTGCATGCGGGTAACGGACAAATCTCCCAAGCTTGATTTGATCGCCACCTCCCCCGGATAAAACCAGTGGCAGGTCGGCAACCGAATGGTAATCTGCATGTTTCAACCCCGACCCGTACAGGACCACGGAATGGTCAAACAGGGTCGCGTCCCCATCCTGGAATGACTTGAGCCGGGACAGGAAATAGGCAAATTGTTCAGTGTGCCACTGGTTAATCCTGTCAAAATGCGGGATGACTTTCCGGTTACGCACAAAGTGCGACAGGTAATGAAACTCTTCGTTGATCCCGATGAAATCATAAAGACCGCGGCTTTCGGTGTGGGCCATCATCATGGAAGCCACCCGGGTCGTATCGGTCCAAAAAGCAATCGCGATCAGGTCGAGCATGGCCTTGACTCTCTGCCCCATGTGTTGAGCCGCCGTGATCGGTCTCGCCGTGGCAGGTTTTCCACGGCCCTTGGCCGACGGGTTCTTGTTCTGGAACTTTAAAATTTCCTTTTCCACGTCACGGACCGATTCAAAGTATTGGTCCAACACCCTCTTATCGGTCTGACTGGCCCTCCGCAGTACGGCCTGGTAACTTTCCTTGACCTCGTCAAGGATGCTCTGGGTTTTGCTGCGAAAGGCGGCATTATTGAATCCCCGGAACAAGCGGTTGAATACCACTTCCGGGTCTGCATCTACAGGCAAGGGAAGACCGTCGCGGTCATAGGAAAGATAATTTTCACTCGAATCGTTCCTGTCGATATAGGGATCGCCCCGGACGACAAGCGACTTGACTGGAGTCGATTTCCCGATCCGGTCCGCGATCACCTGGTCAAAGGAATGGGACTGTTTGAATTTTGATTTCCTCACGTCGCCGGTCATAAACGCGAGCGTGGCCGACACGTGGGTCCCATTGGCCCGGTGATCGCTGTCGATGCCACTGAGAATGGTGATGTCCCGTCGATGATCTTCCAGGGGAGAGAGAATGCTGGAAAGTTCAAATTGGTGTTCACTCCCACCCACGATATCCCAGGAAGAAGGATTCACTCCACAACCCTTGTACAGTACGCAGAGCCTGAGATCCTTTTTTTCTTTGGCGTCAGTTGCTCTCACCGCGGGCGACATGATCTCCAGCACTGGCAGGGCCAACGCCGTTGTAGTACCGCGCAGGAACGTTCGACGGGGGATCAGGTAAGGTTGTTTCATTGGTCCTGTCTCATGCGAAACTGACTCGAAAGAACGATTTGTTCGATCAACGTCACCATCTTGTAGTCGTTTTCCTGCAACACTCTCTTGATTCGCTCAATCTCCGGTCGGTCATGGGGAAATATTTTTCGCCCGCTGGCATAGGCCAGCATTCGCCGCACCATGTTATCGACGATTTTCTCCCCGTAAAACGCCAATAACTCGTTTTTGAGTTGCTGTGGACTGGCAAACTGTTTTCCATTGGGCAATTTCCCCTCGCCGTGGACCGGGGATTTATCGGCGTAGGCTGTCCGCCATTCACCGCTGGGTGAGAAGTTTTCCAGTCCTAAACCGAGGGGATCGATATGCTGGTGACAGGCAACGCAAGACGGCCGAGAGGTATGGAGTTTCAAAATCTCCCGGGGTTGCCTGGGAAGGTTTTTAGGAATTTTCTTGATGCTTTCCGCCAACGGAGGAATATTTTCCGGGGGATGCATAGTTTCGCCGATCAACTTTTCCAGGATCCAGACTCCGCGGCGAATGGGATTGGTTCGATTGGGAGCGGACGTAAGCTGCATGATCCCGGTCGAGGTCATCAAACCGCCAAACTGATCATTGTTGACCTCGTAAAGCTGCGGGGGTGCATAGAATCTTTCGACCTTTAAACCCGTTCGCACCCGCCGATCTTCGAAGATGTCCCCGAATTTCCCTTCCCGCTTCAAGTTTCGGACGTTGATTCCACCGTACTTGCGGTTCCGCAGGAATGCCCACTGTGAATCGACCATTTCCAGGATACTCCTGTCGGACCTGATCAACTCGTCGAATCCAAAAAGCAATTCGTCGTAAACCCCACGTGTCCAGTTTTCTCCACGGTAATAATTTTTATTGGTGCGAAGCTCATCAAATCCCAGCCACTGGCCAGCAAAATTTTCCGAGAGTGAAATTCTCTTTTTCGAGTTCAACATTCGATGAACCTGTTGCAACAGTTGCTCATCGGTTTCCAGTTTTCCAGAGAGCGCCGCATTCCAAAGTGCCTGGTCAGGACTGGTCGACCACAGGAAATACGAAAGCCTGACGGCCAATTCTTTTGCCTCAACGGCGTACGGCTGGACAGCGTTGCGGGATTTCTCCATCCGGTAAAGGAAAGCTGGCGACAAAAGGGCAATTTTCATCGCATGTAACAATGCCTTACCAGGCGACTCACCCGCCAAGCGGCGATCTTTCCAAACCTTGAAAATTTTCTGCAGATCAATTTCGCTGACCTGTCCCCGCCAAGATCGATCCAGGAACCCCGAGAGGATGCGCTTGACCTGGTCCGGCGAAAAATCCGCATCCGCTTTGCGAAAACCGGTGAGCTTTTCCCTCGCAGTGTCGTCCTGGTCAAATATCCGCAAGGCATAATCAACACAGGCGATGAATTTTTCGAAAGGAATCCTGGTTTCCGACAGCCGGTGGGCATCGTTTGAAAATCCGGATTCTCCCCTTAAGTCGTCTGGCAGGATCTGCTCGATCGTGGACAAATTCAAACCGATTTGTTCAGAGCTGACGACGTAAGGCGGTTGCAGTTGGACAGCCAGCACATCGGCCAATGAGTTCTGGATTTCATAACGGGTCAGTCGCCTTAAAACGGTTTGGCCAACATGCTCTTTCCCTTTTCGCAGTACGAACGCATTGTTAAAACTGGCAAGGATCGCCTGCCGGCCCCCGGCAACCAGCGGTTCTTCCTGCGGGGGGGGCATTTTCCCTTCCGAAACCACCTTCTCCACGCGAATCCACAATTCCATTTCGTCCTGGTTGGGCGATTGATCCCGCTGAAACAGGTGTTCCAGGTTGATTCCCGCTTCACCGTCGGTCCCGTGACAGTCGAGACAGCGATCCTGGACAATTTCAAATGTCCCCTCGGCGTCCAGTTGACCCTGGGCACAGCCAAAACGGGCCACACCCGGGAGAAACAGGAAAATGATGACAAGTCGCTGGATCAAAATCAGAGAAATCCCAAAAGTTAAAATAACTTTCCCAGCTCCCTAAGGGCCGTCGGGCAATATCACGGTTCACTTGAGGCTAAGGTTGTAGGCATTGGATGCATTTTTCCAGAAATACTTTTCACAGGCCTCTTGCCCCTTGGCTGAGAAATATTCATTCACTAGTTTCACGAAACTGGTGTAATCTCCAGATTTCTTGGTACAGGGCCAGTTGCTGCCGTAGATCAGCCGGTCTTCACCAAAATGGGTCCAGAGGGTCTCCAACAGCTCCTGGTAGTGGTTGATGTCCCGGGTCGCCGGTTGGGGGACACATCTCTGGTAAAGGCCCGAGATTTTCACGTAGACATTTTTGTGCGTCGATAGTTCCTTGACAGCATCGATCCACTTCTTGCCCGGAAGTTTTCCGTCGATGTCATAGCCCAGCACGTGATTCACAACAATCCGCAACTCGGGAAGTTTCCCGGCAACCGAGGAGACTTCGGTAACCGTTTCGTGTCCCTCGCCGTTCATCAGGATATCCAGCGCGAGGTTTCGCCTGGATAACACCTTGAAACTCTTGAGGACCTGCGGATCCCGGTAATCAATTTTCCTGGCACCCACCCGGGCCCGGATTCCCACCAGGCGTTTGTCCTTGGCAATCTTCCGTACCTGTTTACCAAAATCCTTGCGGTAAGGATCGACGTTTCCGACCAGGCCTATAAAGTAGTCATCGTCCTTGACCAGGTCCAATACCCACTGGTTATCTTCAATCAAGTCACTGGCCTCAACAATGACCACCCCTGTCACTCCCGCTTTGCGGGATACCTGCCTGAATTCTTTAGGCAAATGGGGCTTGTAAAGGACCTTGTCGTCTTTAGGCGGCCAGGGGACTCCTTTTTCGCGAGCCGTATCAAAAAGATGAATATGGGTATCAATCATGTGCTTGACTTTGGGAAGTCCATCTTCGGTTGCCCGGGTTTTCCCATTTGTTTTGACCTCGTCGTTGCCGCTGACCGGACCACCCACGGCATACAACCACAGGACGGGGAGTAACATCAGTTGGCCCACGCAACATTTGACAAACAGCTTCTTTTTCATGGATCGCATTTTCAAAATCCTGCTTCCTACTTGTATTGATCTTGATCTAATATCAAAAGGTCGACTCTTCATCTTAACAGAACTGGCAACCTGCCACCCAAGTTACCCGCTGAAGTTCCATCGGTATTAAAAAATTCCGGTGGAACTCCAACACACCCCACCCCAAGCCACAGGAAACTCCTGACAGAAACTTCGCCGGTTCCGCGGAAACGCACGTCTTGTTTCTATTCATTCCAGCTCCCGCTTCGTCTATAATACAGGGCCTCTAACCCACCCTCCTTCCCCAGCAAAAATAATGCGGACTTGTTTTTGCGTTTTAGTTTTCCTGTTTTTTATATTGGACAACCGGGTTCCAA
>JAYZFP010000039.1:0-19756 GCA_036336715.1 Planctomycetota bacterium | reverse complement strand
GCGTTTTTGGCAGAAGGAACGCTGCAGGAAAATCAGCAAAAAGTCCTGTCTTATGTGCGGGAGAACTTTCCATCCTGAACCAGCGTCCAGAGCGCGATCCGTGATCGTTTGACGGGGAGAAGCAATGAAGATTGGTGTTTTCTGCAGTGGGGGCGATGCGCCCGGCATGAATGCCTGTGTGCGAGCCGTGGTGCGAACAGCCATTTCCGAAGGGCATGCAGTCGTTGGAATCCGTTCCGGGTACGACGGTGTCATCGATGGAGATTATTTCATCAATTCCGAGGGATTGCCGCACATGACTTTGCGCAGTGTGAGTGGCTGGTCCAAGGAAGGGGGGGCTTTTCTGCGGAGCAGCCGAAGTGATCGGTTTCGGACCGTGGAAGGGAGGCAGGCAGCGGCCGAAATGTTGAAGCGAAATGGAATCGATGCGCTGATTCCCATTGGCGGCAACGGAACGCTGACCGGTGCCATCGAATTCTCGAAGGTCTGGGACGGTCAAATCGTCGGCTGCCCGGGGACGATTGATAATGATCTAGGTGGAACGGACTACACCATCGGTTTTTCAACTGCCGTCCAGACAGCTGTAGACGCGATCGACAAGATCCGTGATACTGCCGAAAGTCACGAAAGGATGTTCCTGATTGAAGTCATGGGCAGGCACAGCGGTTACATTGCCGTGCATGCGGCACTCGCCTGTGGTGCAGAAGTTGCCGCCATTCCGGAAACGCCGACGGAAATCGGCAAAATTGTTGACTACCTGAAGTTGCTGAAGAGTCGCGGCAAGGGTTCGATCATGATGATCGTTGCCGAAGGAGACGAAGTTGGGGATGCGGCCAGGATCAACCAGTTACTTGCGGAACAAGGTTGTCCGTTTTCAACCCGGATCGTCGTGTTGGGGCATCTTCAGCGTGGAGGAGGGCCGTCACCTGGAGACCGGGTTCGGGCAACGCAGATGGGTTCTGCAGCCGTCCGCGCGATTCTGGATGGCCAGCAGGGAGTCATGGTGGGTGTCCGTGGCGAAGCGACCATCGCCACGCCCTTTACCGAAGTGATTCAGGCCCATCGGCCCATTCCCCGGCACCTGGTCGACCTGTTGGCAACGATGGCCAGCTGAGAATTGGTGGCAAACCGGGTTGACCCTGGACCTGGCTGCACCATCGTGACGTGCCGAAATTCAGTGCCTATATTGGGGGAGAATCATGGATCGGTGGAGTGGCTGAAAGTCCCGGTGCGTAACCTCGGACCGAAGTGGGCATCCCCGGGCAAACGCCGTCGGAAACGACCCGCAGGAATGAACAGGAAACCCCAGTGGTGGTCAAAAAGAAAGATTCTCGTGCGGATGAACTGGAACGAATCATCGGTCATCTGGATACGCTTTACGAAAGGGGTGAGGAGTGCATTCACCCTGATACCGGACTTCCTGTAACCGATGGTGAATATGACGGGCTACGCCGGGAACTCGGGAGGGAACGCCCAGATTCCAAGCTGTTCGAAACAGCCACGGCATCAGCATATCAGTCAGAAGTCGGCAAGATCGTGCATGATCCTCCCATGACTTCCATCGAAAAGGCCAGTCATGAGGATCCGGCGACCCAGGAAGAGCAACTTTTCAAATGGCTGATCGACTGCACTGCCGGAGGGCCTGGAGAAGCCCAGCAGGGACCGATGACCACGTTGCCTGGAAAGACGTACCGCGGTGAGTCATTTGAATTTGCCAGCAGGTACTTTTACCAGGCTTACAAGCTGGATGGTGTTGCCCTCGGGCTGTATTACGAAAACGGACAGCTGGTGGGCGCCGGGCTGCGACCACGGGACGGCATCAACGGAGAGGATGTCACGGAGCAGGTCCAATACGTGGAGGGGATCCCGACCCAGCTCAAACAGAAAGTAACCTGTTCGATCCGGGGTGAATTGATCTGTCGGCTGTCCGATTTTGAAAAAGTCCAGCAGGAGCTGCAAGCCGCCGGCGAAAACCTGCGTGCCAATCCACGCAATCACGCAGCCGGCGGGATTCGTCAGTTCAAGGAGCCCGGAAAAACAGGCCGGATGCGGCTCAGTTTTATCGCGTACACCATCGAAGGCCTTGAAAACCCACCTTACCGGACGGAAATCGAACGGTATCGCTGGTGCAGCGAAGAGTTGGGCGTCCCGTATTGTGAGACCTCGTTCTTTGATTTCGGGGATCTCGCCACAATGGAGGAGAATGTTCCGGATCTCGACTTCGAAGTGGATGGAGTGATTGTCGGGGTCAACAACCTGGAAGACCAGGAGCAGTTGGGCCGTCATGGTGACAGGCAGACCGGTAACCCCCGCGGGAAAATAGCCTGGAAATTCAGGGAAGAAGAAGCGACACCGGTGATTCGGGATATCGAATGGCAGACCGGCAGGACGGGGAAAATTGTTGCAGTGGCCCTGTTCGACGCGGTTCGACTTGCCGGTACCAACGTCTCGCGGGCTACCCTGCACAATGCCGGTTTCATGCAGAGAAACGAAATCACGATTGGTTCACAGATTTCAGTCAGGAAGGCAGGGAAAATCATCCCCAAGGTGACCGGTGTTGTCGACGGGCGGGGGGTCCCCGTTTTCCCGCAGTCCTGCCCCAGCTGCGACCAGGTTACTTCGCTGGAGCAGGGTGGAACGGACGGCATGCTGGAGCTTTTCTGTCACAACAGGAATTGTCCCGCACAGAACATCAGCACGCTTTGCCACTACCTGTCTACTTTTGGTGTCCTGGGCCTGGGGGAAAGTCGCGTTCGCCAGCTGGTCGAGGGGGGCGCTGTGAAAACGATTGCCGATTTTTATCGGCTGGATGTGGAAAAAGCCGAATTGAGTGGTCTGACCCGGAGGCAGTCCCTGCTGGCGATTGGTGGTGTCCAGATGATTCCCGCTCCGGAGAAGCTGGAAGACAGCGAATTGTCGGATCAGATCGAAATCGCCAGGCAATCGAGGAAAAAAATTCCTCTGTGGCAGCTGTTTGCCAGCTTTGGAATCGATGCTGCAGGCAAGGCAGCCGGTAAAGCGCTGGAGGATCATTTTGGCTCCCTTGAGGCGATCCGGCAGGCGAGTGCCGAAGAGTTGGAGGCGGTTGATGACGTCGGTTTGAAGACTGCCGAAACGATTCGGGATTTTCTCCTTGAAAACAGCTCGGAGATTGATGACCTTTTGAATTACATTGAGCCCGAATTGCCGAAAACCGGAAAACTGACAGGCAAGACATTCTGCTTCAGCGGCGGCTTTGCAGAGGGCAAGCGTCATTGGGAGCAAAAAGTGGAGGAGCTGGGTGGTAAGTGCAGCGGCAGCGTCTCCAAAAAAACGGATTACCTTGTGGCCGGTAGTGGTTCGGGGTCCAAGAGCGCCAAGGCCGAAAAACTGAATGTGCCCATTCTCACCATCGAGGATTTGAAGGAACTGGTTTAGCCTGTTTGTGTGTCAGGTCATCTCGATCCAATCTGGCATCTTGTCGACCCTTGCTGAAATCAGACCGCCCCAAAACCAGACTGCTGACAATTTTTTGGCCGGACGTGTGACAGATACAGATTCAATCTCAGCGATCGATATCGATCAACCAACCCGACCGGGACGCTGGCACCTTTGGGTGCTGCTGGTTGGCTTGTTGGGCCTGGGGTTCTATTTTCAGCTCCTCAATCAGCTTCTGTACGTTCATAAAGCGCCCTTTTATGATTCCGTCAGTTACTACGATCGGCTGTTTGAAGTGCATTCGCTGTGTGAACAGCAGGGAGTGTTGGCTGCATTTCGAAATGCGGTGGAATCCAGTTCCACCACCTGCTTGCCGTTTTTACTGGGCATTCCCTTTTCCTTTTTCATCGAACCGACGAGAGCTGTCGGGGTTTGGATCGAGTGGATCTACCTGGCGATTTTTGCATTCAGTTTCGCTCATTTACTTCGGCGTCTTTTGCAGGCGTCGTCCACAGTTATCCTGTTTTGCCTCGTTCCGTTTCTGCTGATGAATGCCCTCCATCGTTCAGTGGCGGGAATGAGTGATCTTCGCGTCGACCTGCCGATGGCCTTTCTGTACGTTTCCGCCGCCTGCTGGTTCCTGATGGGTTTCCGGGAAAAAAAGTGGTCCTGCTTCCTGATCGGTGGCCTGTTGATGGGGGCGGCCTGCCTTTCCAGGGCCTTGGCGCCGGTTTACCTGGTCAGTGGGTTTCTTCCCCTGTTCGTTATCGAGGTGATCCGCTCGGAGGACCGGAAAAAAACATCGCTGCATATTCTGTTTTCGACATTGTGTACGGTGGCAGTGGCGGGTTGGTATTATGTCGCCCACTTTCGATTTCTCTATTACTACTATTTCACATGGAATACCGATGCCAATGCCGGCCTCCCTTTTCCCGACACACTGCGGCATTTCCTGGCGGTTGCCAAGAGCGTTGGCCCCTGCTCGGCCATGTTTTTTCTTTTCGTTTTTATGCTTTCCCGGGCTCACGCTTACACCACAACGGCCAAAAATGCTCCTCAGCGTCGTGGCACCCCGCTTGAATTTGGCTGGTTCATCTGGCTGGGCCTGGCGCCGATTATTCTCCTGGTAGTCAAGGGTGCCGATATCAATCCCTTCGTCAGTCTGCCGGGTGCTCTGGCGCTGGTTGCCTGTTGGGTCATCGCACAGTTTCCACGCATCCAACAGGTCAGTCAGAGCCACCTTCCGCGAATGGTGATCGTGTCTGCCCTGTTGCTGGGAATGTCGGGAATGATCGGTTATTTGGATCACGCAAGACGAGAACTTAACAACGCCGACGGGCATCGGGAGATTATTGAAGTGCTGCTGAGGGATGCTGACGATTCCGATGCCCGGGAGATCACCTATTCAGTCAACCTGATGTCATCGGTCACTACCGTCAGTCTGAAAAGCATGATGCAATTCGAACACCGGGCCCATTACGTGGATGCGTTCACGCTCGAAATGCAGGGGGTGCAAGTGGTTGCCTGGGAAGAGTTGGTGCTTCCCGCGCGGGCAAACTGGGACAAGGTGCCTGGCGACGCTGCCGCCGAAAAAATCAGTTTCCTGGAACAGCTTGCCGCCAAAGAGGTCGATTATCTTATTCTCCCAACCTCCGATTCCCTCGGGGTGCTGCAGACCAGATACCATTACTGCTACTGCAACCGGTTTGCAGAGCCAATGCTGGAGCGATTCCATGGAACCGGTCATTGGCAGGCGGTATCCGGTGAAATCCAAATCGAACCTGGTATCCGGGTGAGGGTTTTCAGGCGCGTTCGCTGAATCTCGCAACTTAACCAGCAACCCGATTCAGGGGCAGCGATTGTCTGAAACCGTAACAGGTTCCATTTTTGCAAAATTGGACAGGGGGTGCTCATGCCTGTCGCGCCCCTTGGATTCGGAATGAAATTCTCCGCCGCTCGCTCCCGGATTCAAGCCCTCGTTTCAAAAACCGAGTTTGCCGGTTCCCCGGACTCGTGCAGTATCCGGGTCACTACATTCGGAGCATTTCGCTCAGTGACTGGGCAACGCTCTGGGGACTGGAGAGCATCCAGATGGCCCCGGTAAGACCGATCAGGCCGGCAAGAATCATCATCCCGAGGCCAATCGGATTTCGGATGGATCGAACGGGCTTCAGCGTTTCAGTCAGCTTTTCTTCGAGCTTCAGCCAGCCATCCAAACTCTGCTTGGGACCGGAGGAAACCAGCTGAACATTTCTCAGAATCGATGGCTCGACATGAAGTTGGATTCCCAGGTTGGGTACGGTGAGGCTGTCGCCTGCCCAGCGACTTTCCTTGTCAATTTCCTGGACAGCCTCCATTAACAGGGGGCGGAGTTGGTCCACCGAAATGTTGTAAATGACCAGTCGGGGGCGCATCAGGAGAATAAACAGGGAGACGCACAGTCCATAGAACATCAGTAACAGGATCCAGACCCATCCCGCAAATCGGTCGGCGGCGGCAGGGGGCATGAACAACTCCATGGGTCCCGCAATAATCAGACCTGAAATCGCCACTCCCAACGCGGTTGCGTCACGCCCTCCCGTGGTCAGAAAAGGCCGCTTGGAATAGTTCAATATGCCGATCAGCAGAAGATAGACAGCCAGTGGCCCGACACCGATCACAAAATGGAGTGGATCAACCAACGTCACAATCAAATATTCAGGGGTTAGCAAGCGTACCGGCGACGCTTCAGTCTATCTCCGGCCCCCTAAATGGTCAAACGTCCCCGGTTCAGGAACCCTGGCCAGGAAAAGGGCCAATCGTCTGACGTGCCAACCAGAGCCCCACCATGACCGCTCCAAGTCCAAGGATTACGTTCAATGCCACGTTGGCAAAAGCGACGCTGAGTTGGCCGTTGTGGAACCTGGACAATGTATCCAATCCAAACGTGGAAAAGGTCGTGAGCGCACCGAGGAAGCCGACAGCCAGAATCAACCTGGTATTTTCAGAAAGCTGTTGTTCTCCCAATTGGGAGAGAAAACCGATACAAAAGCAACCGAACACATTTACCAGCAGGGTGCCCATCGGAAAAACGTCGCCAAAAAGGCTTTTCATGGCGATGGAGGTGCCATAGCGGGAGAGAGCTCCCAAGGCACCGGCAAGCCCAATCAGGCAAATGGTGAAGAACTGGTTCATCAGAAAGAAGGGATCTGGCGGAATGACCGGTAGAGTAAAGGGGACGGCCTCATTTTAGTTGAGACGAGCGAGTGGCGAAAACGGGTTGCGGTCGATTTTGCAGCATCCATGAACGTCGGTTCCTGTTGCTGTTGCCAGGACCCGGTCGCGAAGCGGCGGTCCATCGTTTCCCGTTTTCAGGTGTCCGGTTTGACGAATGCCGGAATCGTGTAACGGTGGATTAATTGGAAGAGGAACCGGTTTGCCGGCGTTCCCGGAACTTGGCGCTGGCCCGCAACAGTACGAATCGTTCGTACTCGGTTAAACCGTCGATTCCCACATCATTAATCTTTGCAAGAATTTCATCGAGATTGTTCTCCTCTTCTTCATCGGCGCCCGGGTCCTGACGGGTTGCCGATTCCTGCTCGAATTTGTGTTGGTAAAGCCAGTCAGAGATCTCCCGGTCGTCGGTCTCATCGTCAAATTCATCGAAGGCCCGATTTTCGATGGTGTCCATGATTTTTTCACCGTAAACGGCCGCGTTATGATCCAACAGGTCCTCGAGGTCCCGCAAATCTAGTTGGGTTTGTCGACGGGCACCAAAGAAAACAACGATGGCGAGCAGGATCAGAACCAGCCACATGGGGACCAGTGTTACGACCTCGTTATCGCGAACCACCCAAGCCATCACGCAAAACCCGACCGATGTCATCATCGAAACGATCATCGAACCGAGATAGACCTGGTCGGTGCGTGTGTCCGGCCAGATGAGGGGAATGGCTGAACGCACGATTTTACCACCGTCAAAAGGCGAAACAGGCAGCAGGTTGATCAGGAAGACCAGCCAGTTGATCCAGAAAACCAGCGCCACACTGCTGGCAAAAAGGTTGTTGTTGAGAATAACGGGTTTCAGTGGATGAAAGAGCTGTGCCCAACTTCCAGCGATTGAAAACGAGGGATCGAAAACCAGGAAAACGGCACACCCCAGGCAAACCAGCAGATTGGAGAGGGGGCCGCTGATGTGAACGAGAAACTGTTGTCGCTTGTTGGATGGCAACTCGATACTGCTTGAGCCTCCCCAGGGGAAAACCTCGATCGCCTCCATCCTGCCTCCGCAACAGTTGGCGGTCACTCCGTGAGCCATTTCGTGGATGAAGATCGAAACAAACAGAATGCCGAAGGCTGCGATTGCCGTCGAGTAGTATTCCGAACCAGGATGATCCCCGGTCGCATACCAGCCGAAATAAAAGGTCATCACGGCAAACACAAAGAACAACATATGCATTCGCACTGCCACTCCGTACCAGCTTCCCAGGCTGATGCTCCAGGCAGATTGTTGTTCGCCAACCATGATGGGAACCAATTGGTTTTTGGGTGAGAGGGACAGAAATTGATTTCGGGTGCAAAAAACGATAAAGGATGCCGTTCGGGATTGCAGCCCGGATCAGCGGCGGTGTTTCATTTTTTCAACTCAATGGGATACTATTTTTAGCCTACCGGTAAGTGCAAGAATTGCAATCAAGCGTTTGAAAAATAAAGCCCTTCCATCTGATTTCTCCCACATGAATATGGAAAAAGAACTCCTCGTAACAGACAAATTCACCGTCACGGCGCAGGAGGCCGCCCATGGCAGCCTGGCGGTTATCCGTCATCCTGGAGCGGTGGTGATCCTTCCTTTTGTTGATGACCAGAGGATCTGCCTGATCGTCAATCATCGAAGGGCCGTGAATGAAAAGCTGATTGAACTGCCGGCAGGGACGAGGGAACCCGGGGAGCCTGCCCGACTGACGGCCTGCAGGGAACTGGCTGAAGAAACGGGTTACCGGGCGACCACCATGGAGCCCTTGTTTGAGTATCTGGTCTCCCCGGGGATCATGGACGAAAAGATGGACGCATTCGTGGCTCGCGGGCTGGTGCCCGGCCAGCAGAGCCTGATGGAAGATGAGGAAATTGAGACTCTGGTTGTGGAGATGGGGCAGGCCCTCGAGTGGATCCGGGAAGGAAAAATCCGTGATGCCAAGACCCTTGCTACCCTGCTGTTTTTTCGGCAGTTCGGCTAGTCCTCCAGCCAGGTCTTTCGCACCGCGGGGCCTTTCACAGCGGATGGCAGTGCCTACGGGAAATTGATTCACAACCGCAGGGCCGGAAGCGATCGGTCAGTTAACGATGGCTGGATTCCGGTAGAGGGTTTCAGCAAGCAGACCGGGTGAGCCTTGCAGACTGGGCGATCTTTCCTTGTGCCATTCACGGTGTGTCGGTATGAAATCATCGTGGTAGGGCCATGGTGCAAAGGGATCGAAGCCCACCTCCTTTCGGATCTTGTCGGAAATCATCGTGACATTTCCCGCTCGGGGCGGCAGGGGGCCAGCTTCCAGGCGATAACAACCCTCCAGCCACCGTGGGTCGTATCCCCCCACCCGGTTCACAATTTGTGCGATCTCAAAAAGACTCAATCGGACTTTGCCTCCCGTGTGATACAAGCCGCCCAGGTCGTTTCCCAGCATTACTTCGAAAAGCCTATTCAGGCAGTCTGTGTACGTAGGAGTGCGGACCTCATCATAGTAAAGGGTAGCGGGACGATTGAATTTGAACCGGTTCTGAATCCAGTCGATAGCTCCCGCGTGTCCGTTGTAACTGATTCCCATGGGCAGGCTGATTCGCAGGATGGGTGTTTCAGGTCGCCGGGTTGCTACCAGCTGCTCAGCCATGACCATCGTTTTTCCATAGGCGGATACCGGGTCGACGGGATCGGTCTCGCGGTGCCCCCCTCCGCAGGTGCCGGAAAAGACAAGGTCGATCGAAAGGTGAACCAGCCGGGTGCTGGTCCCTGCAATCAATTCCAGGAGATTCGCAATACCCTCAACATTGACACGTTGGGCCATGTTGAAATCGAGCTCACAGTGCTTCAGAGCACAACTGCCGCCGGTGTTGAGAATGCTGCCGAACTGGTGGGTGTCAAAAACCTGCTGCAGGGCTTTCCGGTCTTCTACATCAATTGCCAGTATTCCATCACCGGTCATGCTCCACAGGTCTTTGCGTCGAATGCCGAAAACCTGGCCCGGGTATTTTTCCCGAAAGTAGTGAAAAGCATTGAAACCCGCGACTCCGGCGAGGCCAGTGATGAGCAGCGGCAGTCTTTGGGAAATATCGGGTATCTGCAATGGGGTCCTGTGCTCAGCGGGTTGACTGGAAAGCGGCTGTCAAAAAAAGGGAGTTCAACACCACCCGACCGGGCAGTCGCTGTGGCTATTGATTCAGCAGAGATCCGATGGAGACACCGGAATTCACAATGGACTGAACCTGGTCCTTTCGCATCGCTGTTTTGAAGATGGCAAAGTCATCCAGTTGGCCGACAAAATAAATCCCAAGCATGATGTAGGCCTGTTCCGGGTTCCAGCTGAATTTCTGTTTCCGTTTCAGTTCGCCAACCCGTTTCCCGTCGAGGTACATCTGACAGCTGCTGGCCGCTTCGCTGTTGATTCCCTTGAAGACGAGACCCACGTGAGTCCATTTGTCTTTTGTGAAGGTGGCCCGTCCCGCGTCAATCATCGGACGTTCTTCCGGTTTCATTTTGTTGAAATCCCGGTTATCGGGATTCCAGAATTTCAGGTCGGAAAAAACTCCCATGCGGAAACTTGCCGGCCGCTGGTTATCAAAGTCGACAAAAATTGAAGCATCATTCCACTTTTTGTCAGTGATCTGCAGAGGATCTATAAAACCGTCGGGCAGTTTTGCCCGGTCGCATTTCATCCAGAATGAGATCGTTGCATCGAATGGCTGCGGAGAATAGGGGAAATTTTGTGCGGCCCGGTAACAGAGAACCGCTTCTGTTTTTCGGGTAAAATCGATCGCTGAACCAAACCGACCCCTGTTTATGTAGGGTATCACTCCCTCGACCGGTTTTCCCATCTCCAGTTTTTTCCGGGCGACAGTCTGGGCGCGGTAAAAGCTTTTTTCGCCCATGCTGAAATCGGCCTCTGCCCCCTTGTCGAAGGTGGCCAAAAAGGTCAGGTCGCTTTTCTGGACTTTCAGGTCCTGAGCCGCAAGCTGGTTCAGAAGGAAACCAAGCAGCAGTCCGGTCCCAACCGTGGACATGAATAGATGGGGGTGCATGTTGAAAATTCCTGCAGAAGAAAGAGAAGGGGGTAATCAGGGGATTCCTTCGCAGGTTTCATCTTAACCCTGCGATCCCACGGGAGCGAGTGATTGCCTGGAGAGCGAATCGTCTTTGGTCTTCGTCGCCTGTGGGTAATGCATCCCCGCCGGACAGCCTGGGGGGAATCGCAGGAATGCCCCGGGAGTGCTTGCCGCTTTTCGCCGGAAAATCGGATCCGGGCAAACCTCCGGCGATAGTTCACCCGGATGATCCGGCACAAAAAAAGGGCCTTGTCGGCCCATGAAATGCATGATGTTGTCAAAATGCATGATATTGTCAATGAACTGGCGGATCTCCCCGGTTGGGAAGCCGCCCAAAGGCCTAACCTTCCTCGGGCACCACGTTGACCCTGCGTCCTTTCTGGTCAAACATCACTTTTCCATCAGTCAGGGCAAACAGAGTGTAGTCTTTTCCCTGGCCGACGTTCTTGCCACCCCGGAACTTGTTGCCGACCTGACGAATGATGATATTTCCGGCGATTACGGCTTCTCCGCCGAATTTTTTCACGCCACGACGCTGTGCATTGGAGTCACGTCCGTTACGACTCGAACCTTGACCTTTCTTGTGTGCCATTTCTGAAACCTGGTATTTGCCTGGTGAATCCCGGTGACTTTGGACAATTGCTGTCCAAACAATCGGGTGCGCGTGATATCAAGAATCACGGCTTGGTTTTTTGGTAGTCCGTAGTTTTACCTGTAAACCCAGACAGATTCAACCCTTTTTATGATTTCCACCCGCTCTCCAATCTTTTGCCAGCTTCGGGGGCGAAAGACAAAGCGGAAGTTTCGGTCCTTTCCGTCCACATTGACGGTGGTTTCCCAGCGGATGCCAAGTTTGGTTCCCGGCTTCGAGAGATCGTCCGAGTCCACCAGTTTACGCACGTTGGTTCCTGCCGGCACATCGATCCCGTGAATCATGAATTGCTTGGCGATGGCTGCCGGCAATTGACCTGCATCGAGGCCTTTCTGGAGATCCAGGTCAAAGTTGCGGTCAATTTTCCCTTCGACAACAAACAGTTCCCGCTTTTTGTCGGTCTCCTTGTCAAATTCCTGAACACTGATAACCGGACCAGGCAGATCATAAAATTCACAGATTTCCTTTTGCTGAGCGGGATCCCGGGTCAGTGGGATGCCGTATCGAATCCGGTCCTTGGCCTCGTCGTGAATATCACCGGGTCGCCAAAAGTTGAGTTGCAGCGTTTTGTGTTTGAACTTCTTGGTCCCGTCGGGCATCTCGAAGACCTTGAATGCATTCGACAGTCCGGTGACGTAAATGGTGATGTAATCGAGACGCGGATCGAGGTCCTGCCAGACAGCAACACCCCAGACACCTGGCGAATTCGGATCGGGATCCGCAGGAATGCTTGTGCGCGAGATGGAGACGCTGTCCTGGAAACGCGTATTGGGATCTTCGATTGCCTGGATGCTGGGCAAAACACTGGGGATGATCTGGTCAAGATAGGATTTTTTCTGGTACTTGCCCATCAGGTCAGCGCTTGGCTTGTCACGCAGACCGTAGGGTGTGGGCGTTTGCCGCAAGCTGAAATCGGTCTGAACGCGTCCCTCGAGAATGAACCTTCCAAAGAACCGGTCGATCATGGAATACTTGGAAGCCTGGTCCGTTTTTTTCAAACCATTGGTCTGCAGGGTCTTGTAGTCGGTCTTGGCGATGTCTGTCATCTTCTCGACATCGACCGAGGTTTCGTCCCGTTCCCCCTCCTTGATTTCAAACGGGTTACGATCGTCACCCAAAAGCCCGGTCGAATCTTCGACTTCGAAGCCGGGCACAAAGACCTTTTCCTGTTTGAATTTGGCCCTGGTGGTATCGTCAAGAACCTGCGGGCTGTAATGACTGCCGAGGTTTCGAATTCGGTAAGGCAGGTACCAGATGGTTTTTCGTTGCATCTTGCCGCTCGGTTGCGGAACTTCGATTACCCGAACCTGAAGTGCGGTAAAGGAAAACTCCAGGCATCCGATTTCCCGACGCAGAATGATATTCCGGGATTGGGAGTTGGAGGTCGCAGAGATGGCCGCCGTTTCCGGCTTGAATGCCTCCGGGTTGAATCCATTGATTTTCGGAAAGTAGGTGCGCGTCTCTTCCGGCAGGATTTCGGGCGGAATCACTTTCAAAACACCCCGCCCCAGCTTGCGCTGCGATTTTTCAGGCTGCGCCGAGGTGAGATTGACCAATAGAAAAACGACCGCAAAGAAGGCAGTCAATCGAATGCAAGACATCAAAGTCCCTTTACTCCAACCGGTTTGTCTATGGAATTCAGTATAGTTACGGTTTTTTGGGGAAGGCAAGGAATTCGGGTGAATCACCTGATTTCCCGTGAATCCCGACCAATTGGCCGGTCACCGCAGCCTGGGCCACCAAAAAAATGCAAATCCGGACGGAAAAGAATAAGCCACGAATCTGCCGGCCGCCGGTTTGATGGTCGGTTTAGAGAATACCGGCCCCGAATTGGTCTTCCGGATCGTCCCGTTTTACCGATTCTTCCGGTTGGTGAGGCGAACGATGGTTGCCAGGCGGATTGCCGGGCTCCGCGGGGTCTGCCCGGTGCCCAGCTGCAGGCCTGCCGCGATCCGGAGACTGGCGCGGGGGGGCATCCAATCTGTTCTCAATTTCGTAATCGTCGTCGTAGCGGGACCGGTACCCGGGCAAGCGGGACAGTTCCTGCTCCCTTTCAAATTCCCTGATCACGGAATTTTGGATCATCTCCCGGCACTCAGCATGGATGGGGTGGGCGATGTCCGCATACAGCCGAAAGCCGGAATCCCGGTTCTTGAAGGCATGATCACCACGTACTTCAGCGCCGCAATGGTTGCAGTAGTTCGACCGCAGGTGGTTCTTGCTGCGACACCGGGGGCAATAGGCGGTCAGCTTGCGACTGGGCATGGCCACGAAGGGCCCGGTCGACCCTTCAATGATTTTCAGATCACGGACAACAAAGGAGTCGTCGAGGGTGATGCTGCAGAAGGCAAGCAGACGATCATCCGTTTCGCCGGTAAGCTTTATTCTGACTTCCGTAACCTTCATGATGCCATCCATATACAGTCGTCGAATGTGCTTTCAGCCTATCGGTTTCGGTCAATCAGGTACAGGAATTTTTTCGAGATTCCGGCAAGTAAACACAAAACCGGGCCACCTGTCTGAAATCCGACAGGCGACTTCCCGGGCGTGTTGCCGGTTGTGGCAAATTCCGAAGCAGCAACTCCCGCTTCCGGTCATCAGGGAAGCGGGGCAGCCGGATTCCCGCAGCATTTCACAGGCAGTCTCGATTTCATGGCACACCTGCTCCGCCGGTTTTTGCAAACGGTTGAACATTTTCCGTTTCCAGTCGATTGTTTCCGGAGCCTTCATTTCCCCGACTCCCGGGTGAACCTCTTCCGAAAGCTGCAGCTTCGAAAAAATTTCCCCGGTGGAAAGTCCCTGTTCCGGTTTGACGACCACGAAATCCAATCTGTGGGAAAGGGAAAACGGCTTCACCTGTTCGCCTCTTCCACGGCAGCAGGCCGCTCCGCCCGAGATGAAAAAGGGGACATCGCTCCCCAGTTCCGCAGCCCACCCGGAGAGTGTCTCCAGCGAGCGGCCGGTTTCAAAGAGTGTATTCAGAGCCAGCAGGGTGCCCGCTGCGTTGCCACTGGCTCCGCCCAGACCGGCGCGGGAAGGAATGGTTTTACAGAGCTCCAACCGCACACCGGACTGAATGCCGGTGCGGGTCAGAAACAGTTCCGTTGCCCGGTAGATGAGATTTTCAGGGCCCTCGGGCAAGTCACCCAGCGGGTGACTGTCCGGATCGGTTTGCAGTTCGAGTTCCGGATCCCAGCGGCAACTCAAATCAACCCGATTGCCAGCCTGGCGGGAAATCGTTAGCTGGTCAAACCTGTCAATGGCCGTGATCACGGTTGCAAGTTCGTGAAATCCATCCGGACGTTTGCCCAGCACCTCAAGGTACAGGTTCAGTTTGGCAGGTGTCTGGATGCTGATGGATTCCCGTTTCATGCTGATTCCATGTCCCCTGGGACCGAGATTGAATTTTCCTGTTCAAATCGCCCGCTGCAGGGCGGCTGTGCGAACGTCCATCGTATCACAAACGGACGTTTGCTCCGTGTTTTTCACTGTTGACTACATTCAGGTTCAGAACCGGTTTATGATTGAGGCAAAGCTCCCCCTCCCCCTCCCCCTACCCGGAATCCATTCATGTTGAACCTGCTGTTCCGCCGACCCGTCCAAGGCTTCCTATTCTCTTTCTGTCTGCTGGCTCTTGGTGTCCCCCTTTCCCTGTCGGGGCAGACGGACGTTCCCGAAGGGTTCACTCCCCTGTTTAACGGCAGAGACCTGACCGGTTGGAAGGGTCTGGTTGGCAACCCGAAGACGAGGGCCACGATGACCGCAGGCCAGATGGCTGCTGCCCAGGAGAAAGCCAATCAGCGAATGACGGCTCACTGGAAGGTTGTGGATGGAACCCTGGAATACGATGGCAAGGGAGACAGTCTTTGTACGATCGGCAATTACGCAGACTTTGAATTATACGTGGACTGGAAAATCCTTCCCGGGGGGGACAGTGGAATCTACCTCCGCGGCACACCCCAGATTCAAATCTGGGACACCGAGTATCAACCGTATTTTCGCATGGGAGCCGACAAGGGTTCCGGAGCCATGTGGAACAACAAAAAGCATGAGCGGTTTCCTGCCATCAAAGCCGACAAACCTGCAGGCCAGTGGAACAGGTTCTTTATCCGTATGGTGGGAGACCGGGTAACTGTCAAGCTGAATGGCAAGCTGGTAGTGGACCACGTCGTGATGGAAAACTTCTGGGAACGGGACAAGCCCGTTTACCCGAGCGGCCCGATCGAGCTTCAAAATCATGGCAACAAGCTTTGGTTCAAAAATATCTACATCCGGGAACTCAAGCCCCCGACAACCCTCTGTCAGGGGAATTACCAGTCGGAAGCGGATGCCGTCAAGCAGCTTCAGCGACTGGCGGCCGGGTATTCCAACCTCGAGCAATGGAAGTGGAGGGCAGAGCGAATCAGGCACCAGATCCTCCAGGGGGCTGAGCTTTTTCCCCTGCCCCATCGGACCCCGCTCCGACCGATTCTTCATAACCGGCGCACTTACCAGGGTTACACCGTGGAATCTGCGGCCTTCGAAGCCCGACCAGGTTTTTTTGTCTATGGGAGTCTTTACCGTCCGTTGGGGCGGCAGGGGCAGCGTCCGGGGATTCTCTGTCCCCATGGACACGCCCGGGGACCCGCCGGTGGGCGACTGCGTGCCGACCAGCAGAACCGTTGTGCGACCCTGGCCCGGATGGGGGCTGTCGTTTTTTCCTACGACATGGTCGGGTTCGGGGATTCGCAGCACCTGGGTTGGAAACATACGCATCCCCAGGCGCTGACACTGCAGACGTGGAGCAGTATTCGGGCACTTGACTTCCTGCAGACCCTGCCGGATGTGGACGGCCAGAAATTGGGTGTAACCGGTTGTTCCGGCGGTGGAACACAGACCTTTCTGCTGACTGCACTGGACCAACGGGTCAAGGTGTCGGTTCCCGTGGTGATGGTCAGCGCGCATTTCTTTGGGGGCTGCGATTGTGAAAGCGGAATGCCCATTCACAGGACTCCCCACCTGGAAACCAACAACGCGGAAATTGCGGCTCTTTGTGCCCCCCGTCCGCTGAAATTGATATCGGTGGGAGGTGACTGGACCAAGAACAACCCCGATGTCGAGTTTCCGTATATTCGGAACGTATACAGACTTTACGGAAAGGAGGAAAACGTTGAGAACACGCACCTGGCTGATGAAGGACATGGTTACCAGCTCTCCAAGCGGCAGGCCATGTACCCGTTCCTGGTCAAACACCTGGGGTTGGATTCCAGCGGTGTGCTGGATCCCGGCAGCGGCGTTTATGACGAAAGCAGGAACACGCTGGAGACACCGGAGCAGATGCGCGTATTTACTCCTAGCCGGCCACTTCCGGGTCACGCAGTACGCCCCGGATCGCCGATCGACTTTTCTTAATTGCGATTGTCTCCAGGATTCGGACAGGTAGCGGCAGGGCAATTCACCCGGGGTGACCGGAGGATGAGTGTTTCTCCGGCCCGGTAATTGTCCGCAGGATCCCCCGGGCTTGGCGTTATGCCCGCCGGCTGCCGAAGCCGCGACCGTTCAGGCCTGCTGGAAATTTCCACTCATGATGACAATTTCATTCGGCCCGTTTTCCTTGGCCTTGTGCAGGGCGGTTTCTGCATAATTGATCAACTGGTCGTCTTCGCGGTCGTCCCTGTCGAGTTCTGCTACACCGAATCCGGCAGTCACTCCAATCGGGTGTCCGTCAAATTCGATTTTTTGAATTTCCAGCTTTTCAGCCAGTCGATGGGCCAGTATTTCCGCCCCGGCCAAGTCCGTTTCCGGTAGAAGCAGGATGAACTGGTCCTCTACGTAGCGACAGAAATAATCGGTTGCCCGCAGGCCCTGTTTGAACCGGGCAGCGACCATCTTGAGGGCGAAATCGCCAGCGAGGTGGCCGTAGGTGTCATTGATGGACTTGAACTCATCGAGACCAAACATGACACAGGACAGCCGGCACTTGTAACGCCGACTGCGGGTGACCTCCCGGTGGAAGACGTCTTCAAAGGCCCGCCGGTTCATGATGCCGGTCAAGGGATCGTGCGACATTTCAAACCGGAGTCTCGCTTCGAGGCGATGAATCCTTTCACCACTCTGCAGTCGGGCCAGCAGTTCCCGGGGTACAATCGGCTTGGAAATGAAATCGTCAGCCCCTGATTCCAGCCCTTCGATCCGTTCGTTGGAATCGGTATTGGCAGTCATCATGATGACATAAACGTATTTCTGAAATGACTTGGCCCGCAGGTGTCGACAGAGCATCGTGCCATCCATCTCCGGCATATTCCAGTCGGTGATTACATAATCCGGAACGACGTGCTTGATGATTTCCAGTGCTTCCAGACCATTGCAGGCCTCAAAAACCTGGTAGCCCTCGCGACGAAGGCGGACCGAAATATAGCGACGAACCAGTTCGTCATCTTCCACCAGGATTACAGAACGGGATTCTTCCAGCATTTTGACCACACCATGTTTCGAGGCGATTCGGAAAGCTAGGAAAATATAGTGCCAATTACCGATCACGCTTTCATCAAATGAAAATCACCGCATATTTTCGGCGGCGGCAGAGTTTGTTCCTGCCGGATAAGCGGGATGATCCGGGGAACCGATTCTGAGTGGCAGGAAATGACTTCGCAGGATCGCAGCCGCATGTACGGGATCGGGCTTCTACCGGATGGAATGGCCCACTCAGGGCGGCACCGATCGCTTGAGATGACGAGGCTGCGTTGCAGGGAACGAGGGTCGAACCCCAAATTCTGGAATTCCCGAAGTCTGGAATCAGGGAGACCTCAATCGGCCAGGACCTGCTGGATTAACTGCGGGGAACCGTGTCCCGCTCCAGGAAAGCAAACGGAGCTTCTGAAGGGCAGTCTGCTAGGCAGCCGCCAGGTTGCGAAGGGTCCCGCTGCTGAGCCTGATTTCGGCCAGGATTCTTTCGGCCACTTCAACGGCGGCCAGACCATCCCTTCCACTGACCGTTGGTGACTGGTTTCCATCCAGGCATCGCACGAATTCCTTCTGCTCCTCCAGGATGGCATTCTGGGGGCTGAGCTCCAGGTCGCTGACCGGCAGCCATTTCTGGAACATCTCTTCCCGGGCCACTCCCTTTTCTTCCTGGCTCAGCTTTGCGAAAGCCTCTTGCAGGTTGGTGCTGGTATCCATTCGCCGAACAGACTGGCCCGCAAAGTCGACATCCAGCATGCCGTCCGCAGTTTGAACCTGCATCGACCGGTTGGCGACCGGGCTGCATCGGGAGGCCTTCAGGCAAGCCCTGGCACCATTTGAAAATTCAAGCCAAGCCGTGGCAATATCCGGGTGGGGGCCCACGACTGCCGCCCCGGTTGCCCGCACGGAAAGCACGTCCGAGTCAATCGCCGACAGGACCAGGTCGATATCATGGATCATCAGGTCCATGACCACGCTCACATCGGTCGCGCGGAAAGTGTAGGGGGTGTAACGTGTGCATTCCCAGTACCGGACGTCCTTCAGCTGGGGCCGGGCGGCTACAAAAGCCGGGTTAAAACGTTCTACATGTCCGACCTGAAGCACTCGGTTGTTCTGTTCGGCAATCTCGCAGAGCACCCTGGAGGAGGCGGCATCCGCGCAGATCGGTTTTTCCACGAGAAGGTTGCACCCCTGTTCGATCAGCCGGGAGCAGACGTCAAAGTGGGTCTCGGTGGGTGTGACCACGATAGCCCCATCCAGGTCAGCCTCGATACTGTCGGTCGTTTCAAAGGTGGGTATGCCAATGTTTGATTCTATGAATTCACGGGCCGTCGGATCGGTTTCAACAACGTGAGGCTGAACTCCGTCAACGGTTGCCAGGAGTTTGGCGTGGATTTTTCCCAGGTGACCGGCGCCGATGACGGCAATGTTTTTTTTGTTCATGTATGGATGGGATGGTTGGCAAAAATGTGGATCAGGCGGCTTTTCGACGATCACGACCCCGGCCATTGCGGCCGTCCTGCTGATGGTCGAGGAAGCTGAACAGATTCATGACAGCCGGGACAAGCATGTTTTTCCCGGACAGGATTTCACGTGCATTTTCAACGCCCACCTTCTGTCGATAAAGGAGCTTGTGGGCTTCTGAGAGAGCCTTGATCACTTCATTTGGGAAGTCGTTCCTTTTCAGAGCCACCACGTTGACGCAGCGGGGCTTGGTCGGGACTCCTTCCACGAGCATGTAGGGAGGGACATCATGCAGAACCCGGCTGACACCGCCAACAAAGCTGTAGGCACCGACCGAAGCAAAGTGATGCACTGCCACCGTTCCGGAAATGGTCGCTCGATCGTGTACATGAACGTGACCGCCGAGCAGGGACGAGTTGGCAATAATCACCCGGTCACCGACCTTGCAGTCATGAGCGATATGGACGCAGGCCATAAAGTACCCATTGTCTC
>JAYZFP010000038.1:0-21604 GCA_036336715.1 Planctomycetota bacterium | reverse complement strand
GGTGTTTGCACATGCCGGCCATGGTCAGACCCATATCCGGCCCTTTGTCGATTTCTCGGATCGCGAACGACTGAAAAAAACCATTCAGGCCGTTTCCGGTGAACTGACGGAATTCGTGATTGAATGTGGTGGCACGATCAGCGGCGAACATGGAGATGGCCTGAGCCGCACGTTTTTCCTGAAAAAACAGTTCGGCGAACTCTACTCCGTCTTCCGGGAAATCAAACGGCTGTTCGACCCGGAAGGCATCCTGAACCCCGGTAAAGTGGTTGCCAATATTCCGAAGAGCCCGGAGAGCAACCTGCGTTCCATCTTGAATGAGGGAAAACAGGAATCCGATGATCCCCTCCCGGTCATCGAACCCAACCTGCCCTGGTCGGTCGACGAGATCATGAACACGGTCCAGGCCTGCAACGGGTGCGGCCGTTGTCGCACCTCCCAGCCCTCGGAACGCATGTGCCCCATCTTCCGCATGCTCCCCAGCGAGGAGGCGTCTCCCCGGGCCAAGGCGAACCTGATGCGTGGCCTGCTCTCGGAAACCCTGTCGAAGGAAATCCTCAGCTCGCCCGATTTCAAAAATGTCGCCGACCTGTGTGTGAACTGCCATCAATGCCGCAAGGAGTGTCCGGCCGAGGTGGACATTCCCAAGCTGATGATGGAAGCCAAGTCCCAGCAGTTCACCAAGAATGGGCTGAATATTTCGCAATGGCTCCTTTCACGTCTGGACCTGTTGTGCAAGATCGGGGCCAGCTTCAGCTGGACAACCAATTTCCTCAACCGCAGCCGGATCTTTCGTTGGCTGCTGGAGAAAACAACGGGCATTGCCCAGGGGCGAAAACTGCCGAAATTCGGTCGAGGAAACTTCCTTTCGAGGGCATCCTGGCAAAAGAAACTCTCCACCCTCGATAACGGGCCCGGTCCCAAAGTTGCTTATTTTGTGGACGCGGTTCCCAACTGGATAGACATCGAGTTGAGCGAGGCCCTGGTGCAGGTCATGGAAAGAAACGGGATCCAGGTCTACGTCCCTCCAAGCCAACAGTTCTCGGCCCTCTCACTGATTTCCAATGGCGTGGTTGAAAAAGCAATTGCATTGGCGAGAAAAAACGTGGAAATGTTTGCAGAGGCAATCCGGGCAGGTTACCACGTCGTGACCACCGAACCGGCAGCCGCGCTTTGTCTGACCCATGAGTACCGCAACCTCCTCGGTGACGACGAAGATGTGGAGCTGGTGGCCAATCACACCTCCGAAATTTGCCACTACCTCTGGGACCTGCACCAACAGGGGAGACTGGATACCGACTTTGCAGCCATTGATGAAACCGTCGGATATCACTGGCCCTGTCACCAGCGGGCCCTTTCCAACCAGCGACCCGGACTGGAACTTCTGCAATTGATACCGGACCTGAAGGTGGTTGCCATCGAAAAAGGCTGCTCGGGAATGGCTGGCACGTTTGGACTGATGAAGCAGAATTACCGCAAGAGCCTGAGAGCCGGGTGGGGCCTGATCTCGACGCTCCGCTATACCGATATCACTTCCGGGACGACAGAGTGCTCGGCCTGTAAAATGCAGATGGAACAGGGTACAACCAAACCAACCTTTCACCCGCTGAAGTTGCTGGCCCATGCTTACGGGTACCTGCCCGATCTGAAAGAGCGGATGCAGGCCACCAACAGCAGCAAGTTCATTTCAAAGTAATTTTTCAGCCAGTCACCCTTTCTCATTCGCACCAACATGAAAATCCTCCTGTTTGCCGGACTGAAAGAAGCCATCGGAGACGAGGAACTTGAGATCCGCGTTGAAGGCCGGACTGTGGCAGAAGTCAAAGCCGAGTTGGCGACGCGGTTCCCCGAAGTGGAAAACCTTGTCAGGCGATCCCATTTTGCCGTGGGGCAGGATTACGTCAGCGACAGCTTTCGATTCGAAACCACCCCGGACGAAATCGCCCTAATTCCCCCGGTCAGTGGTGGCTAACATGATTCAGATCGTTGAAACCACCATCGACCACCAGCAGCTGCTGCAAGCGGTCTCCAGCCATCAATCGGGTGCGGTTGTCCTTTTCCTGGGAAATACCCGGGAATTCACGGGTGAGCGACAGACGACGTTTCTGAGTTACGAATGTTACCCGGAAATGGCCCTCCGCAAGCTGGAAGCCCTGAGGGAGGAAGCCATCCGGAAATTCGGGCTGCTGGATGTCGCCATGGTCCACCGGGTGGGACAGGTCGACCTGGGGGAAACCAGTGTCGCGATTGCCGTCTCTTCGGCACATCGCCGGCCCGCTTTCGAAGCGGGGAACTGGCTGATAGACACTCTCAAAAAGGTGGTCCCGATCTGGAAAAAAGAGATCTGGGCGGACGGTTCCACGGAATGGGTCCACCCGGATTCTGAATCACAGACCACCGATTCCCGCTGAGCGGCTGAATCAGCCAGAGGACTTTTCTGCACGAATCCCCGAAAGGTACATGCCAGCGCCCCATGGTTGGGCCGCAAGCCTTAACGCAAAGGGGGGGAATGGATTAAACTGGCGGTGATGAACAGCCTGGTTAACAACCCGATCGTCGATTCATTCGGCAGGATCCATCAGAGCCTTCGCATCAGCGTTACGGATCGCTGCAACATTCGATGTTTCTATTGCATGCCCGAGCACGATGTCGAATTCCTGCCGCGGCAGGAGCTGCTTTCTTTTGAAGAAATGACCCGTTTTGTCTCGGTCGTCGCCAAAATGGGGGTCAACCGGTTACGGCTGACCGGGGGAGAACCCCTGGTGCGAAAGAACGTGGACGGGCTGATCACCCAACTGCGGCGGATCCCCGGGATCGAAGATATCGCGATGACCACCAATGGCCTGCTGCTCAAGGATTATGTCTCCGAGCTGAAAAAGGCGGGGCTGAATCGGCTGAATATCAGCCTGGATGGGCTTTCCGAGGCCACTTTCCAGAAGATCTCCCGTCGCACCGGCATTCAGAAAGTGATCGACGGAATCGAAGCAGCGTTGGACACCGGGTTCGACCGGATTCGCCTGAATGCCGTCTCGATTGCCGGTATCACCGAAAAGGAAATTATTCCACTGGCCCGATATGCGATGGAGCGAAACCTCGAACTGCGGTTTATCGAATTCATGCCGCTGGATGCCCAACAGGACTGGCAAAATGAACAGGTACTGCCGGGGGAACGGATCAAGGCCGAGTTGGAAGCCGAGTTTGGCAAGCTGCTGCCGGCGGAACGGAACGACCCCTCCCAGCCGGCCCTTGATTTTGTTTTTGAACAGGGCGGGGGGAAAATCGGATTGATCAACCCGGTTTCGCAGCCTTTTTGCCAGGACTGCAACCGACTGCGAATCACGGCAGAAGGGCAGATCCGGAATTGCCTGTTTTCCACCACGGAGTGGGATGCCCGTGCACTGCTGAGAAGCGGAGCCACCGATCAAGCGATCGAAGAAATGGTCCGCGAATGTGTTGGCCAGAAAAAAGCGGCCCACGGAATCGATACCGCGGATTTCCAGCGGCCTGCAAAGGCGATGTTCCAGATTGGCGGCTAGAAGAATTTGCCATCCGGCGAATCCGCCCGGGTGAACCCCATCAAATCTGGTGGAAGATCCCCTTGAATGGCCAAGCCCGCTGGTTGGCGGGGAGGGCCCGGAATTGCAAACCAGACCGTTCCGGTTTCCAATGACCCGGGTACCGCATCCGCCTTCTTGAATGATGGACACCTGAACGAGGGTTCCCCGGTTTTCCCACGCTGTGGCTGCCAGGAGGGGCCCGGGAAAACCGGGGCTCGAAGCGGTTTCCCTGATTTGACCGTTCCCCGACAGAATGCTGAAGGAGATCTTCCCAATGACCCGCTTTCTGCCAAGCCTGTTGTTGCTGCTGACGCCCGGATTCAGCCAACTGCTTCCCGCGATCCAAGCAACCTCGCCATCTCCATCCCGGTTCGACGCAGCCCTGGAAGAAAGAATCAGCAGTTGGGTCAATGCTCACGAAGGAGAGGTTTCCCTTGCCATCGAATTCCTCAACAGCGGAAAAAAAATGGGGATTCACCAGGATCGCGTGATGCCCACGGCGAGCCTGATCAAGATGGCAGTCATGGTGGAGGCCTACCGCCAGGTCCATACGAAAAAGAAAAAACTCTCCCGGACACTTCAACTGAAAGCCGGTGACCCTGTTCCGGGTTCGGGAATCCTGACTCCCCATTTCCAACCGGGCATGACCCTCTCGCTACGGGATGCCATCCAGCTGATGATCGCCTGCTCGGACAACACCGCGACTAACCTCGTCCTGGATGAGGTCGGCCTGGAAAACGTCTGCAACACGATGAAGTCGCTCGGATTTCCCAACACCAAAATCAATTCCAAGGTTTACCGCGGAAGCACAACCTCCATTTCGAAAACGGGCAGTCAGCTTTATGGACTGGGAAGCACGACAGCCCGTGAATCCCTGGAACTGCTGAAAAGCATCTACCAGTCGAGGGTGATTTCACCGGAAGCGTCCCGGAACATGATGCAACATCTCTACAGCTGTGACGATCATTCGAAAATCGCGCGATACCTGCCGGCCCAATCCCGGATTGCCAACAAGACCGGCGCGATATCCCACGCCCGCTGCGATGCGGCCATCATCGATCATCCTGGCAACCCGGTGGCCGTGGTCATCCTGACCCGACAGAATCGCGACAGGTCCTGGGGCGCAAACAACCGTGCAGAAGAACTCTGCGGACGCATTGGCAAAGCCCTGTTTGACGAAGTCGGCGGAAAGGAGGCACCTGCCGCGCGAACTCTGCAGCCAGGTTCCTTCGGACGCCTGGTCGAGGACCTGCAGCGAACGTTGAATCGCCGCCTCGATCCATCGCCCGGCCTTTCGATCGATGGCGATTTTGGACCGGCCACCCGTGCCGCGGTTGTCCGTTTTCAGCAGGAAAAGAAATTGCCTGCGAAGGGGGTCGTGGACCAGGATGACTGGAAGGCACTGGGGCCCCTGGTGACGGCCGGTTTGCCGGTACCTGACCCCGCGATCACCAACGGGACTCCAACGAAAAAAAAGGCCGCTGACCTGCTGAAGGGGCAGCCGTTTGTATCGGCCCGGGCCTGGGCGATCGCCGATCTGGAGACGGGCAAGATCCTGTTTTCACAGAATCCCTCCGAGGTCCGGGATATCGCCAGTACCACAAAGATCATGACCGCTCTTTTGGTACTGGAACTTGCCGAGACCCGGCCCGACGTCTTGAATGAAAAAATCACCTTTTCCAGCCGGGCCGACAAGACCCGGGGTTCCAGCAGTGGCATCCGGGCAGGAGAAATGATCTCCGTTGCCAACCTGCTCTACGGGTTGCTCCTCCCGTCCGGCAATGACGCTTCGATTGCCTTGGCCGAACATTTTGGCAAAAATTTCGCAAGGGGAAAGAACAAAAAGAACGCATCCGCAGTCGAATGTTTCGTGGCTGCCATGAATGACCGGGCGGCTTCTTTGGGAATGAAAAACACGCATTTTGAAAACCCGCATGGCCTGACCTCCCCTGGCCATCAATCTTCCGCCGAGGAGCTGGTTTTGCTGGCAACCGCGGCGATGAAAATCCCCCGTTTCCGCCAGTACGTCAGCCAACGTCAATTCGGCTGCACGGTCGAATCGGTAACGGGTTACCGGAGAAACCTGGCGTGGACCAACACCAACCAGCTCCTGTCATTCGAGGGGCACTTTGGCATCAAGACCGGCACCACTTCCGCGGCGGGTGGCTGCCTGGTATCCGCCAGTCGCAGGGGGAACCGAGATTTGCTCCTGGTCCTGCTGGGTAGCGGATCCTCCCGTGGCAGATACGTCGATGCACGCAACCTTTACCGGTGGGCCTGGAATGAACTGGAAAAGTAGAACAGTCCATCCGAAAACCGGATGCTACCGGAGCGATCCTTTCAGGCCAACTGAGTGGACTCGATCGATCCCTGGTGCTAATTGATGCCGCGAAACCGATTACCCTTTTGCGGTTGGCAAACGACCTAGGGTTTTTTGGGAAGAGCCCTCAACAACGCCTCGGTGACCCGACCGCCGAGAAACTCGGATCCCTGCCGGGTAAAGTGCACATTCACCGGTCGGATGATCTCGTCCATTTTTGCCTCGGCCGCCGCATAAAGATCGTTGATTTCAATCCCGTTGGACTGCATGATCTTTCGGGCAATTGCGTTGTATTTCCCAGGATCCGCAACGTCGCGATGGGGTTTCACTCCCCCTTCGGGTACCGGTGTGGTGGTCGCAAAAATCAACTTTGCTTTTGTCGCTTTCAATTTTTGGACGATTTCCGTCAACTGCTTTCTGTAGGCTTCCGGTTCGGACTGCCGGGGATCCCCCGGGTCGTTTGAATTCTTTCCGGTGTCCGGATCAACCCGTTTTAGGTCGTGCAATCCAAAATTGAAATGGATCACCGACCAGTGGCGGTTCCCCTGTTTCAGCCAGCGATCAATGTTCTTGACACCGTTGAGGGTACCGGCACAATTCTCTGGTCGCCCCTTGGCCTGGGTGGGTCGATAGACGTTCGCCCGACCCTGCAAGGACTTTCGGACAAACGGTGTGTACCCCATCGAGATCGAATCCCCCAGTATCAGGATTTCAGGCAGTGGATCTTTCGCATCCTGAGTTGTGTTTTCCTGCGCGACAATCGTTTTCGGCGCAACAATCATGGAAGAGCAAAGACAGACCAAAGTGCAGGTCGGGACCAGCAAAGTCAACGTGCGGCTGTTCATTTTCAAACGAGAAAATCGGGTTCAAACAGGGAAATCGGTCATGGAATAGGCAGCAGTGACCAACAGGTAAACCCGGGAAGAAACCGTGCGGGGGGGACACCCATTTGCCTGTTTCTGCCGGATAACTGTCGGTTTTTCTACGGGGGACTGTCCCGCATGCCCGGCAGACATCCGGGGTCGATTATAACCGCAGCTTTGCCAAAATGGCGGCTTTCTGCACGATTCGCATGGTTTCTCCCGGGATTTCTCCCCAACCGACTTGGCAGCGTTTGCTGCAACGCCCCCCGGGCCAACCGGTCTTTATCTGCTTGTCCAAATCGCTGCTCAAGGTGACAATACTTTGACCGGGGGAAGTCCGGGCGCCTGAATGATCAGCCAGCGCACCTGTTGGGAAAACCGGATCACCGAACAGGAAATCTTCGATCCTCGCCGGCTCCGGTCTGATTCATCATCTCCATTTATTTCACCAATTGTCATCTACGAAGGAATCAACATGAAACTCTTTGAGGGTATTCGGATTGCGACCCTGCTGGCCGTCACCGCCACGATGTCTGCCCCGGTGTTCGCGCTGCAGACGCTCAACATGAAGCGGGAAGCAACCGTCAAGCGAATCGGGGACGAAGTCAAGATGTTCGCTTCGGACGACTGGGAAGGCCGGGGTGTCAGCACCAAGGGTATCGAGAGAGCCGCCAATTACATACGCGATGAATTCAAGAAGTTCGGCCTCAAGAGTGGTGTCGACAATGGCTCCTATTTTCAACCGTTTGACATCACCCTGCGGGACATGATTGATGACAAAAAGTCGACGTGCACCATCACGGACGGAGCTGGAAAAACCATCCAACTGGTCAAGGGCAAGGACTTTCAGCCTCAGAACGCCGGGGGAGACGGTGATCTCACCGGAGAACTGGTTTTCGTTGGCTATGGCATTGAAGCGCCCGACCTCGACTACCAGGAATACAAGGGCGTTGACGTCAAGGGCAAGGTCGTGGTGGTCATTCGCCGCGAACCCCAGCAGCAGAACAAGGAAAGCAAATTCAATGGCACCGATCCGTCGGAATTTGCCTACATTCGGTCCAAGTTGAAGACCGCCAAAGAGCAGGGCGCAGCCGCAATTCTCTTCGTGAATGATGTCGTCTCTTCCAGCGATGGAGCTTCCGATCGCCTGGCCGTTCCCCACCAATTTCAGCGGACCGGCGATCAGGTACCCATGGCTTTCGTCACGCGATCTGTAATCGACGGTATTCTGGCCAAGGCCCCCCTGAAATCGGGCGACAAAACCTTCAAGAGCCTGAAAGAGTTTGAGACGGATGTCGACCAATCCCTCAAGCCGGCGTCCCAGCCGCTTGCAGGTTACAAGGCCTCCTACACGGCCAAGTTTGCCACACCAACCGTCACTACCAACAACGTGGTGGGAGTGATCGAGGGCGAAGGTCCCCATGCGGATGAAACCATCGTCATCGGCGGGCATTACGATCACCTTGGCTACGGTTTTTACGGCTCCCTGGCACCCACAAGAAGAGGCGAAATCCACAATGGTGCCGATGACAATGCAACGGGGACGATTGCCGTTGTGGAACTGGCCCGGCGGTTTGCACTTGCTGACAAAAAGCCAAAGCGGCGGCTGGTGTTCATCGCTTTCAGCGGAGAAGAAAGGGGACTCCTTGGCAGCTTTTACTACTGCAGGAACCAACCCCTGTTTCCACTGGAGAAGACGATCGCCATGATCAATTACGACATGATCGGTCAAATGCGAAACAACAACCTGACCATCTTCGGGGGAACCTCCGGGGAAGGCCTCTCGGATATCCTGCGTGACGTGGGCAAAAATACCGAGTTGAAGCTGAACCTGGTTCCGGGCGGATTCGCAGGCAGTGACCATCTCCCATTCAATGCCAAGAAGATCCCCAACATGTTCCTGCACACGGGAACGGGTAGTGGTCTCTACCATACCCCGGATGACGATTACGAGACGATCAACGTCGAAGGAATGGCTGATGTGATCGACTACAGCGAAGATCTGATCGTAAAACTGGCTGGACTGGAAAAACGGCTGGAATACAAATCAGCAACCCGTACCCGTCGCACCGGCTACCTGGGGGTTCAGACCGATGCGGATGCTGAAGTCGAAGGGGCTTACATTGCCAAGGTCATGGAAGACTCACCTGCTGACAAGGCAGGTTTCAAGATTGGAGACATCATCAAGAAAGTGGATGGCAACGAAGTCGATAGTGCCTCGGCTTTTGTCAACTCTGTTCGCCGAAAAAGACCGGGACAAAAAGTCAAGATCACGGTGGAAAGGGAAAAGAAGGAAATGATGATCGAAGTCGCTCTCGGTAACGCGCCCAGTCGATAAGGGTGGTTCCCCCGGAATCACGCCTGACAGCAAGTTTCCTGAAAAAAGATCCAGAGGTCGCCCTTGGGGCGGCCTTTTTCTTTGTCCGGCCTCTCTTTTTCCCTGGCCACAATGATTCGAAATGGCCGATTCGAAACAGACCGCCTTAAATTCGGTTGATTCCGGAACAGCTTTCCAGTTCGTTCTCTCGCCAAACACCGGTTGACAGGTCAGCCGCCCACTGAAGTCCGGGCAAAACTTGCGGCTTTGGGAAAAATGGACGGCTGCACCGAAAAACAGGGTGATTTTGACTGACCATGGCGGTATGCCATAATGGTCGTTCGCACCGCCGGTCCCTCACCCGATCGACGCAGATCGCCATCCTGCCCGGCAGGCTGCCCTTCATTCCTACCCAATGGCTCGCCATGACACCCTTTCCTCGGCAACTCTGTTTTCTCCCCCTGTTCGCCCTCCTCTCCAGCCTGGTCCTGATGGGGCAGTCCGAAGCGGATGAGAAATTGAATCCGAAGCAGGTCCGGTTTTTTGAGACCCGAATTCGCCCCGTACTGGTCAAGAATTGCTACAACTGCCATTCCACCAAGACAGGGAAAACGAAAGGGGGCCTGGCCCTGAACACGCGGGAAGGAATCCGGACGGGGGGCGACTCCGGACATGGTGTTGTTCCTGGCGATATTGAAGCGAGCCTGATCATCAGCGCGATGAAACACGAATCGTTTGAGATGCCCCCCAAGAAGCAACTGCCGCCGGGCGTGATTCGTGACTTTGAAAGCTGGATCCGGATGGGTGCCCCGGATCCCCGCGATGGAAAATCGGTCGTCAAAAACCGTTCCGCGATCGACTTTGCCGGGGGAAAAGAATTCTGGGCTTTTCGCAAACCGGTCAAGCCAACGGCCCCCAAGGTCCAGAACAGCGAATGGGCTCAAACTGAAATCGACCGCTTCGTGATCCACAGGATGGAAGAGGCCGGCCTGGCTCCGGCACCCCGAGCCGGAGCCGAACAACTGCTGCGTCGGGACTCGATCAACCTGATCGGCATTCCTCCTACGGAAAAGCAGATCCAGGCTTTTCTCGCCGACACGGATCTGGACCGTCGCATCAAGTGGATCGACCGACTGCTGCAGTCAAAGCAATTCGGTGAGCGTTGGGGTCGTCACTGGCTCGATGTGGCCCGCTTTGCGGAATCCAATGGACGGGAACGTAATTTTCTTTTTCCCCATGCCTGGCGTTACCGGAATTACGTCATTGACTCGTTCAACAATGACAAGCCGTTCTCCCGTTTTGTCCAGGAACAGATCGCCGGCGACCTTCTCGAGCCACTGGCGGGTCAAAAAGAATCGGAACCCAGGATCGGTACCGGTCTGCTGGCCGTCGGCCCCAAGCAATTGAACGAACGGAACGCTGAAGTCTTCGCAATGGACATGATCGACGAGCAGATTGATGTCATCTGTCGCTCGACAATGGCGATGACGGTCGCCTGCGCCCGCTGTCACGATCACAAGTTCGACCCGATTTCGACCGAAGATTACTACGCCCTGGCTGGCATCTTCCGCAGCACCCAAACGCTGTTCGGGAAGGGTGGGGGTGGTTCCCGCCAGTCCACCGCCTTGATGAATATCGGGGGCAACCCCGAGCAGGACGCCCGGCTCAAGAAGGAGCACACGGCGCGTCTCGCCCGGCTGACCGCGGAAGCAAAAAAGATTGGTGAGCAGATCCGCGGGCAAAACAGGAAAGGCAAAACAGGAAATGGAGAAGGGGCCAAAAAGGCCTCGCGCCCCAGCGGCCAGGAACTCGCCAAACTTCGCCGCCGGCAGAAGCAGCTCCAGCAGCAGCTCAAACAACTTCGACAAAACGGTCCCACAAGTGGGCAGGTAGCCATGGGAGCGACCGAGGGAAAATGTGTGGACTGCAATGTGCTGATCCGGGGCGAAGTTTCGGCACGGGGAAGCAGGGTACCAAGAGGCTTTCTGACCGTGCTGGGGCAACAGGAGCGACCGGCGGTCGCCGATCGGGAGGCCAGTGGACGACTCGAACTGGCCAACTGGATCGTTTCACCCGATAACCCGCTGACCGCGAGGGTGACAGTCAACCGCATCTGGAGGCACCTTTTTGGTAAAGGACTGGTTAGAACGGTCGACAACTTTGGCGAAACCGGTGAAAAACCTTCTCACCCCGAGTTGCTGGATTACCTCGCAATCCGGCTGGTCGAAAACGGCTGGTCCTTCAAGAAAACGATTCGCGAGATCATGCTCAGCGAAACCTACCAGTTGAGCGGCGACTACCGACAGGCCAACTACGAAGTGGATCCCGATAATCGGCTTCTCTGGAGAATGAACGCGCGGAGACTCGATGCCGAAGTCCTGAGGGACTCCATACTGCTGGCCGCCGGGGAACTCGATCTCACACCCCCCGAGGCCTCGGTGGTTGCAAAATACAAGAGCACCCAGGGAATCGGACGCGGGGTGACCGAAGAGACGTTCGACATTCACTTTCCCAAGCGCAGCGTCTATCTGCCAGTGGTACGAAACGCGGTCCCGGAACCACTGAGGGTCTTCGATTTCGCGGAACCGAGCATCCTCGTGGGAGACCGCCAGGTCACCACCGTCCCCACCCAGGCGCTGTTCATGATGAACTCGGAATTCGTGATGCAGCGTGCCCGCAACCTGGCCCGGGAGCTGGTGCAACCTGGCCAGGAAATCGAAAAACAGATCGCCACGGCCTACTGGAAGGTCCTGACCCGCGGGCCCGCCCAGGGTGAAATAAAAAGAGCCCGCGACTATCTCGAATCCACCCGCCAGAAGATACTCAACAAAGACAGTAAACAGAACGAGGCCGAAATCCTTGCCATGACCGCATTCTGCCAGGCACTTTTTGCCAGTGGTGAGTTCCGGGTTCTGCACTAACAACCAACATTCGGCAAAAAAGATAATTAATCATCCGTCCGGCTTTCCGGACCACCGAACAGGGAAAAAGAAAAATGTCGATTTCACGAAGAACCATGTTGCAATCTGTCGGTTCCGGTTTCGGCTATACCGCGTTTGCCGGATTGGCATCCCAGCTGGCAGCCGCCGAAAAGGAGGGTCGCAACCCGCTGGCCAGGAAAGAACCCCACTTTGCCCCCCGGGCCAAGCGGGTCATTTTCATGAGCATGCGGGGGGGACCGTCGCACGTCGACACGTTTGACTACAAGCCGGACCTGGCAAAAAACAACGGCAAAAAAGCGGCAGGCAACCGCACCCTGATGAAATCTCCCTGGAAATTCAGGCAGCACGGGGAAAGCGGTCTGCCGATCTCCGAGCTGTTTCCCCACCTCGCAAAGCATGCGGACCAGCTTTGCCTGATCAACGGAATGTATGGCAAAACACCCGCCCACCCCCAGGCCTATCTCCAGCTTCATACCGGCGAGTTCCGTTTTGTCCGGCCCAGCTTCGGCGCCTGGACCCTGTACGGCCTGGGAACCGAAAACCAGGATCTCCCCGGTTTCATCACGATCAAACCGGAACCCCAGTTGGGAGGCGCCCAGAACTACGGCAGCGCTTTTTTGCCGGCCATGTACCAGGGAACCCGCATCGGAAGACGGGGCCAGAACCTGGCCACCGCGCAGGTTGGGAACCTGTCCAATCCCGAATTCGATCTGACAATGCAAAGGGATCAACTGGACCTGATCCAGTCCATGAACCGGGATCTCCTGCAGGAGAAAAAAATTGACCCCCAGATCGAAGGGGTGATCGAATCCTATGAACTCGCCTTTCGCATGCAGTCCCAGATCCCGGCCCTGCTCGACCTGGCAGATGAATCGGCCGACATGCTGAACCGTTACGGGATCGGCCAGGGGCAGACGGATGATTTTGGTCGTCAATGCCTGCTGGCCCGACGTTTCGCCGAGGCGGGTGTACGATTCATCCAGCTCTCCCATTCCAACTGGGATCAGCATAACGGCCTGAAAAAGAACCTGGCCCGCAACTGCGAGCAGATCGACCAGCCGATGGCAGCCATGATCGAGGATCTCCAGCAGCGGGACCTGCTGAAGGATACGCTGATTGTCTGGGGAGGTGAATTTGGTCGCACACCTCATGTGAAGAAGAATGATGGCCGGGATCATAATGCGACCGGTTTCTCGATGTGGATGTGCGGTGGCGGTGTCAAGGGAGGCATGAGACACGGAGCGACCGACGAATCGGGGATCACCGCGGTCAAGGACCGGACCAATTTCCACGACCTTCACGCGACCCTTTTGCACCTGCTGGGTCTCGACCATGAAAAGCTGACCTATCGCTACGCCGGTCGGGATTTCCGGTTGACGGATGTATTCGGCAATGTCATGAAACGGATCATCGCCTGAAGCAGGCCCCGGCCCTCATCATGCCCCCCTTTCCCGGTTGCCCCAGAACGGTTGACACTGATTGCTGGCCCGTTTCCGGCTACATGTTGGTCAGGTCGTCCGTTCCGCTGCCCCCGAACAATTCGTCGATAGCCCGGGCGTATTCCGCCGAGAAGTCATGGGTCGGAGCATAGATCCGCACAATGTGGTGGGAAAAGGGAAGTCGCTGGTAAAGCGTATGGGCAGTCAGGGGTCTTATCTCGTTGCGGGCCGAATCAAAGAGAAAGTTCTGACCGGAAGAGGGCCCCTGTGTGTGGGGACGATGGATATGCCTGGCAATGTCGATGCGAAATCCAGCCTTTTGGGCCGCCGGTGAAAGACGTTCCCTGATTTTTTTGGCCAGGATTTCCCTGTCCGAAAGAATGCTTGCCTGCTCGGTCTGTCCCATCTCAAAAACAAATGAACGCTGACAGACCATCAGCCAGTGCAGTTTCCGGGTCAGCAATAACTGCCATTCGTTTCCAAGCTCTCTCAGTTTGGGGTCACTGCTTTTTTTCCACCGATCGACGTCCACCAGCAGCGACGATTCGGTAAACCCCAGGTATTCATCCAGGTGATCCAGCGGGTTGCCCGGAAACAGGTAATCGCGGCTCTTGTGAAAAAGTTCCGCCAACATCAGGTCAATGCCCCGAACCGTGCGATGGAAATAAATCGAACGGAACAGGTCCGCTTTGGCCGAAAGGAAACGCACCAGCGCATCGATTCCCTTGTCGGAAATCGTCAGTCCCCGGCGGGTAAAAAAGGAATAATGAATCAGCCTCTGAAGATCAAAGGACTGGGGACTGAAGCCGGACATGTAGGCATCACGGAGAACAAAATCCATGTTGTCGATTGTGTAAATTCCACTCAGCAGGGATCGCAGAAACACCAGCCAGTCCGGCTTTCCTTCGGCAGCGTTGCCCGCACCCGGGTTGCCTCCGGCTTCCGGGGTTCTGGTCCGGGGTCGCTGGATCAGCCAGGCGATATCGCAGGCCACCAGTTTTTCCTTGCCAGCCAGGGTGGTATCCGCGGTTCGCTTCAGGCGGGAGAGGGAATCGGCCAGCTCGGATTCGATGATTCGGGCGCCCAGGGTTTCATGCGTCAGGCCGTAGTGCTGGAGAAAATGGGTGTCGAAAAAATGCCCAAAAGGTCCGTGCCCGACATCATGCAGCAATCCTGCCATCCGCAGAAGCAACTTGATATAGCCCCGGGAAGGAACGTCCGGGCAGCTGTCTGCCAGCGAATCATAAAAGGCATCGGCCACCACCGAACCGAGGTGCATCGCACCGAGAACGTGTTGAAAGCGGGTGTGCTCAGCGGCCGGGAAAACCCACCAGGCTGTTTGCAACTGGTGAATATTCCGCAGCCGCTGCAACCAGCGGTTGTCGATGATGTCCCGCTCAAAGATCTCGTCGGGGGTCGGATTTCCCTCAGATTCCCCACTTGAGAAGGGAATATAGCCGTGGATGGGGTCGTAGGAGAGATTCGTCGGTTGTGAAGGGCGCATGCGGTCGAGGATCCGGCGGGGAAATTCCTGTTGAAAAAATAGTCAATTTGGTGAAAATCTGGAAAGCCTGATGCCTGATTCGGGAACAAGCAGGTCCGTCCATGATCCAATTTCCCGAGATTTCGTGAGTTCAGGCATTAGATTGCGGAAAGTTTCCTGCGACTTGCCGATATCAAAGGGTGAACCAAATTCTAGCAACAAATCGATGATGATTAATCACGGGGACTACTTTCGAGTGTTTCGCCAAATTGACTATTTCTCCCTCTCGGGAAAAACCGCCTTTGGTTTGTGGATGCTGTGCTTTCTGATCCTGGCTCCCAGACCGGTTTCCGCTCAGACCGATCAGCTTTTTCCGGAATCCACCAAGGGGTTTGTGACGATCACCAACCTCAAGGCATTTACGGAAAAGCTCGACAAGACAGCGTTTGGGGATCTGCGGAGAACTCCGGAAGCCCGGGATTTCTTTGAGAGCTTTTCCAGGGAGGTGATGGCCCGACTGCAGAAAAAATCAAAATCCTCACTCGGTTTGACGCTGGAGGAACTGAAAGAGGTCGTGGATGGGGAAATTTCCATCGGTCTTATTCGCCCCGCGGAGAATGTCATGGCGGTCGTCACCTTGGCGGAATTCAAGGATGCCGAGCTGGTGGACAAGAGCCTGAAAAAGGTCGAAGAAAACCTGCTGAAATTTGTTGATCCCAAAGACCCGGACAACCGGGCAAAGAAAGTTCAGAAGATCAGCGAAGGCGATCACAGCATCACCCATTACAGCTTTCCCAATCCCTACGGAATCGACAAATCACCCCAGGTCTTTTACGGCCGTACGGACAAGTATGTCATCTCCTATTTCGGCCCGGTCAAAACGGACGCCACCCTTGTTGAGGACCATGTCAAACAGGCTCGTCTTTTGCTGAAAGCCGTGAACGGAGCCAAGCAACCCTCGTTGGCCGATCGTGAGTCCTACAAGAAGACCATGCAACATCTTCAAGCGGACGGAAAGTACGCCAAGCCTGACTCCAAGTGGTTTGTCGAGTCTTTCAGCTTCATCGACGCCGCCAAGAAGATGTGGCCCGACCAGTTTACCGATGACCGGTTCGGTTCCTTTCGAAAAGTCGGCTTTGATGCCATCAAGGCGGCCGGCGGCATCGGCATGATCACCCCCGGAAAAAGGGAGATGCTGATCCGGGGTTTCATCTATGCTCCCCCCGTGGATGACAAGAACCGCTTCCTCAAGGCGGCCCGCATGCTTGATTTCACAGCCGACAAAAATCGCCTGATGGAACTTCCCGTCTGGACTGACAAGACAGCTTCGTCCTACTTCGCCATGCACGGCCAGGCACTCAAGGGTTTTGACGCTGCTGAGTCGCTGGTGGACGAACTGTATGGCGACAACACGATGAAAAACATCCTGAGAAACTTCCTCGAGAATGCGAACCTGCGGGCCAATTTCGATTTGCGGAATGAACTGGTGGCCAACCTCGCCAACCGGGTGGTCGCCATTCGTGACCCCAAACTGCCTGCAAAAATCGGCAATAACCGGGTGGTTTATGCGATCGACATCCTGCCCAACGGTGAGAGGGTCAAGGCGGGTAGCAAGGACGACCGCCAGGCCCAGGTCTACAAGGTCGTCTCCGGCTACATTGCCAACGAGGATCCCAACCTGGTTGAGAAAATCACCCACCAGGTCGGCGACAGCAAAATCACCATTTTCAAAAGGAGCACCCCGGTCGACGACGAAGGGGGTGACCCGGACCTGGAGAACCTGGACGATCTCGATGATCTCGATGACCTGCTGGATGAACCAGCCCCGCCAAAGAACCTGGCCGGCGACCCCCTGATCAAGTACATCAGCGTCGCCCAGTACAAGGAACAGATCCTGATCTCACCCGACCTGAATTTCATGAAGGAAGTGATTGACCGAAGTTCACGCAATACCAGCGGATCTTTGGCGGAGATGAAATGGTTCCAGGACGTCAATGCCGAACTGGACAAGGTCAAGAACCCGACCTTTGAGAGCCTGAGGTGGGCCATGCGACTGGACCTTCCCTACAAGGCCGCTTTTCAACTGGTCAAGGAAAGCAAGGGTGATCTTCCAGTGGAGAAATTTATCAAAAAGCTCCTCAAGGAAAATGAAAAGACCCGGCTGTTTGACATCAAGAAGCTGCCCAAGGACTTTGAGAAAACCATTGAACCCCACCTCGGGTACATCGGCTGGTCGATGACGACCGAGACCGATGGCTGGATGCTCAACGGTATCGTGGTCAGAAAAGACCAGGACAGTGCGACCAAACCGGAACCTGCAAAAAAATAGCGGGCGATCGGCTAGCGTCGCGGAAGCGGCTTACCAGACATCCTGCTTGCTGGCCTGCCCCGCGACCTCGGTAACCAGTCGCGGGATTGCATACCCGGGTAAACCCGACTTCAGTTTTGCCATGATCTCTTTTGCGGCCGTCAGGTCGACTTCGTAGGCTTCGGCCCCCTTCACCCGGTCCAGTGTGTGGAGGTAGTAGGGAATCACGCCGCAATCCAGCAAAGCCTCACAAAGATCCCGCTGGTCCTCGTACGAATCATTGACGTTCCGCAGCAGCACCGCCTGGTTGAGAAGCTTCAGCCCCGCCTCTCCCACCCGGCGAAGCATGTCGCAGACTTCTGCATCCAACTCGTTTCGATGATTCACATGCAGGACCATCCACGTTTGCAGCCTCGACCCTGCCAGCAGGTCAATCAGTTCGGCAGTCACCCGGGAAGGCAGCACCACCGGGGTCCGGGTATGAATCCGCAGCCGTTTGACTTGCCCGACCGATTCGATGGCCGTCACAATCCTGCTGAGGGATTCGTCGGTTTTCATCAGCGGATCCCCACCACTGAGAATGACTTCGGTGATCGAGTCATCCTGCCGCAGGTAATCGAGTGCCGGTTCGAGATCATCCTGAAGCGCCGTTGAATAGTCAAAATGCTGGCGAAAACAGTACCGGCAATGAATGGCGCAGCCACCGGTCAGGATCAGCAGCACCCTTCCGTGATACTTGTGAAGCAGACCGGGAACCGCCTGGAAAGTCCTGTCCTCTACCGGGTCCGCCGGCCATTCCGCCGGCCCGCGGGGCGTGCCCTGCCCGGATACCACCTGCAGCAGGAGAGGGTCCCGGGAATCCCCTTTCCGAATCCTGGCCGCATAGGGGCGTGGAACGCGGATCGGAAACGTTTTTGGGGCCGCCTCCAGGTCCGCGATGGCGCTCTCAGGCAACCCGATGAACTCCAACAGTCTGCCGAGGTCCCGAAAAGCGGTTTTCAACTCCTGCTGCCAGCCTGACGTGGTAGGGACATTCTTGTCATTTGACGTTAAAATCTCCATTTTGACTTTCAAAAACAGGGCTTGATTGGCAGGAACCTGCGATCCCCACATGCCGACTGGGGCAGTGGCGTTAACCGGATAGCGTCGGTGGATCATCGATCCAACACTCGACATTTTGAAAAAGGAAACCTTCAGTGGGAAGTTACAAAACAAGTGATTTTAGAAAAGGGCTCAAAGTTCAGATTGATGGCGAGCCCTACCAGATGATCGAAATGAACTTTGTCAAACCGGGCAAGGGAAACGCACTCTACAAATGCAGACTGAAAAACCTGGTCCGGGGGACCGTCCTGCAGAAAACCTACAAGGGTGGCGATTCACTGGAATCTGCCGACGTGGAGGAGACGGACGTCCAGTATCTCTATCGTCAGGGCGATACCTTCGTATTCATGGATAACAAGACCTTCGATCAATTTGAACTGGATGCCGAGCAGATCGATGACGCCTGGAAATACCTCAAGGAGGGGATGAAGTGCCAGATGGTCCTGTTTAACAACAACCCGATCACCATGACTCCTCCCAACCAGGTTGATCTGCTGGTCGAGTACTGTGAACCGGGTGCCAAGGGAGATACCGCCACCAACGTCACCAAACCGGTCAAGGTGGAAACGGGCGCCGAGATCATTGCACCGGCATTTATCAACCAGGGCGACACGATCCGGGTCGACACACGAACGGGTGATTACGTCGAGCGGGTCAAGGTCTGACCTGGCCAGAACCGGGGAAAAACATCGGCAGCCATCCCGACCAGTCCCGTGGCAAACTGCGGTGGCCGCTGATTGCGGGTCGGAGGCTTCCCAAATGCCTGCTACGGGATCAGGGTGCAGCTCGAGCAGTAAAACCCGGGGCGGGGGTGACGAACGTCCTTGACCGGGCACTGCTCGTATTACCGCAGTGAACAAGGTGTTTCAGGAAACAAGTCGCTGCTGTCAACAAATCGCTGCAGCTAACAAGCAAGGAGTCCACCACGGCCCGGGGTCACAAGTGCATGAATCCCTGGTGACAAATGTGGGGGGCACTGTTTCCGGCCGGGGCGCCCGATCATCACCGATCATCACCGATCATCATCAGACAGCGCGGGGCTGGAACATGACCCGCGTCCCCATTTCTTCAGACAGCCAAAACGGCTGCCTGTGGCGCCACTTCGATAGAATCGGTCAAACGGGATCCAACCTGCAGGAAGACCACCGCGGCAGCAACTGAAAGAAAAGCCCGGGCCATGACACCCGAACCCGGCCACGCCAGCAACGGTACTCCAGAAGGCAGTCTCTTCGTTACCGATGCATTGGAAAGCCGAAAAAGTCAATCAACCGGGGAAGTGAATCAACCGGCAAAGTCAATCAAGAGGCGTATTTTGGATTGGGGCCTGTCACCACACCGAGAGAAGCACCGCTGGCTTTTGCAAACCGCTCCTTGGAACCATCCTTGAGGTAGCGATAACCGACCCGGGTCGGATTCTTCGTGGTTGGATCGATGACCATCACATTCGATGCGTAGATGGGCATTTCCTTGTGAAGTCGACCGCCCTGGGGGTTTTTCTGGCTGCGGCGAACGTGCTTGTAGACCTTGTTGATCCCTTCGACCACGATTTTTCCGCTTTCATGATCCACGCTGATTACCTTGCCTTCAGCGTTTCGATCCGCACCTGTAATGACCCTGACCGTGTCGTCGACCTTGATTTTCATTGTTTTTCTTTCGTTTTCGTGGAATCCAGAATTATCTTGCCGACCGGGGCTCCTGTCAACTCAAAATGAGCGGAATTCCGGCATCCATTTCCGGGGCCGGGCCGATTACCGGTCATGGCACTTAAGCGGGCTACCAATTTTCCCGGGAAAACAGTTAGCACTTGACAGGGAGAAGGAGGTTATCGACACTGTTTAATTCGCCATTTGGCGGGTTGATCCTGTAGCTCAGTCGGTAGAGCACTTGACTTTTAATCAAGTGGTCCTGGGTTCGAGTCCCAGCGGGATCACTGCTTGATTCCATAATCTCGTTGTTTCTGGCGGATTTGCTGGGGAAACGAGGTTTTTTAACTCTTGATGGGTAGTAATTCTGCCATCCCCATCGATTCCCTTGGAAGTCTGTGGGGACAATGCCTGACTTAGGGCGGTAGTCTTCGTCACTAACAGTTTTGTACCACTGGTAACAACTCCAACTCGGCGGCCTGCGTGACTTCATAACGGAAGAGTTCTGCGGATACAGCCTCAGCCCCATCAGACGCACATATTCGCCCGGCTCCGAGCTTTCATTTCCGTTCGAGAACTTCTTTGCCCTATTTGCCACAAGCGTGGCCAGTGCCTCTCTGTGGTCCAGAAACCAAATGGATCCCTTTTCTATCAGTGCTTTCACCCTGACGCTGATGATCTTCTGCGTGGCTTAGGAGTGCAGAGAAAATCAATTCCTAAGTTGATGGCGACTGTTGCTGAAAGTGCAAAGCACCTGTGGCATCCGCACACGCCAGCTCAAGAGTATGTTTTTTGACAATCTAAAAAAAGTTAACGCTTGGAGACATCCCTTTAAGCTGTTTAACTAATTTGCTGCCTGCCGGGCCGGAAGACAATCCAACCTTCATTGTTTCCCTAGCCAAGTTCTCGACTTGTTCAATTATTCTTCCTTCATATTTGGCTCGCAACTTTTTCGCTTTTTCGGAATCTGGTTTTTTTAATTTGTTTCCTCTTTCTTTTATTTGCTGAATATTTTTGAGCCTTTTGGCGATTCTCCGCTCTGCGGCGTCAACATCATCGACACTCTCGATACTCTCAACTATTGCGGAGAGTTGTTTCATCTCGGAGATGTAGTCTTCAAGGACTTTTTCGTGGCTGTCTCCAAAAAATAGCCAACTAATGCCGCAGAAGAATATGACCGCAAAGCAAGCAGCCACAATTCCAATAATCAAAAATAATTTGTTTGAAAGAAAGGATTTTGCCAAGTGCTTAACTGCCGCCTTCATGCCCTGTTGGTTGTAGATTTCAGCGGTTTCACCTGTTAGTTGTTTCGCTTGAGTCCCAACTTTTTCCGCAACTGCTCCAGTGACTTCAAGTGTTTTATTGCCGAATGCCTTTAAGTCTTCTTTTACTTTTGAAGCGTTTTCACTGACGTTTTCTATGTTGGATTTCTGCTCGGGTTGCTGCTGGGCGAACTGCTGTTGTTGCTGGGGTGCGAACTGCTGTTGCTGCTGCGGTGCAAACTGCTGTTGCTGCTGAGGTGCGAACTGTTGCTGCTGCGGTGCAAACTGTTGCTGCTGCGGTGCAAACTGCTGTTGCTGCTGAGGTGCGAACTGTTGCTGCTGCGGTGCAAACTGTTGTTGCTGCGGTGC
>JAYZFP010000037.1:0-3845 GCA_036336715.1 Planctomycetota bacterium | reverse complement strand
GGGATTGTTCCTTTTCCGCGTAAAGTCGAAGGCCCAGCGGAAACACCGTTCGCAACCTTTGCGGGTGTAGATCGCCGACTGCGTCGCGACTTCATCAGCGGTTCCCTTTTTAAGGAACCCGCCGATTCCCGCGTACAGGTCCTCCGTGTTTTCCCTCACAACCACGAAATCGATGTCTTCCGGAGATTTATCCTTGAGAGGCGTCTCCACTCCAGGGTAAAGCTGAACCGGCCGCAAGTTAATGTACTGATCGAGACTGAATCGGGTTTCCAGAAGCAGCTTTCGTTCCAGGATACCCGGCGCCACGTCAGGGTGACCAATCGCCCCGAGGTAGATGCAGTCATGGGCCTTGAGTTCCTCCAACGCACCCTCGGGAAGTATCTCCCCGGTTTTCAGGTAACGCTCACCTCCGAAATCAAATGGGGTCGTCTCATAGGAGAAACCGTCTATCTGGGAAACGGTTTTCAAAACCTTGAGGGCTTCATCGGCCACTTCGGGGCCGGTTCCATCACCGGGGATAACTGCAATTTTCATGGATTTGGATCTTCGGTTGAATAATTACGGAAACAACATTTTTAAATAAATCCCCAGCAAGATAAAAGTGGGCGTCAGGCAGACCTGCCCTGCCCCCTACAAACCCCGCAGCCCACCCGGCTTCCAGCGAACGGTTCCCACAAATCGTTTTTTCCAAGCCGACGCCCGGTCATCAAACGCTGACCCATGCCGGAATACTGAAAGAATCATGAAACGAATCGGGACGCTGTTCCCTTCCTGCAGGCCAGGCAGACGGGTCCCGATGGGATTCCTCAAGCAACTGTCGGGCGCCGCGCATCAATTCCACATCCGCTCCGAAGTGCTCCTGCAATTTCCCCTCGACATCCTCGCAAATTGCCCTCAGCATCAGCGCATAAAACCTGCCCAGGTCGTAATCACAACGATTCAACGAAATCCGGATCCAGTTACAGACCGTCCCAACATGGCTGGCGGCATCCACTCCGAAGCGACTGGCCATCTGGGCGCCATTGGAAGCGGCAGCATGATCAAAACGATTCAGCAGGCGGGTGAATTCGGCTTCGCAATCCGAATAGGAGAGATGACACGAGAGAATGTTGGTGGCGGCAGCACTCGACCAGAGATCGCTCGACCTGGCTATTTTTCTCAGCTGGCGAATTTCCCCGGAATCCAGTGATTCCGCGTAGAAAACGAGATGCAGGGACAATTGGGAAACATGGGGGTCCTGGTCACCTAATAACTGGAAAAGCGTCGGCTTGATCAGGCTCACGTCCCTTGGCAATTCCTTTCGATGCTGCAACAGCTCCAACAACCAGACCCTGCCGCCTGCTGTCGCCGTTTTCAGTTGAGCTTCGAGAGTGCCGATGGAAGCCGTCTCATCCAGCCGCGTCAGGTGGATATCGGACAACAGGCAATCGTTTGTTTTCTGGAGAAAATCGAGACTCCGCTGAAAGGAAAGAATCGCATCCGGACGCAGGTGCTTTTCGAGAGGCAAACCGGTCTGCTCCCGATACCAGGCAATCAGAGCAAGCAGGTAACCGGTACCAAACGAATTCAGGGTCCCCAATTTGACTATCGAAAAATAGGCGGTGCCGCTGGAAGTCGTTTGGCAACAACTGACGGTTTCATTGACGGTAAAAAGTCCCAATCCAAAAAAGGCGGTAGCGACTTCGGCACAATGCCAGATGTCTTCATATCCACAGTCAACGTAGCCCGAATGAACCAGCTTGGCTGCTACGAGCTTTCGTACCATCTCCCCGCAGACTGATTCCGGGAGCAGGTTCTGTCCCACGACCACGTCAGATCGAAAGGAATCCGGCACACGGCCATCCTCGCCAAGGGAACAATCATCGCTATGGACCAGCTGCACGCCTGAAACGGAATCCGCATGCTGGTTTGAAAAAACGAGCCCGACGCGTTCACTGTCCAGTCCCAGCAGATTGGAAAGACTGTGAAACAGATGGACCATCCCCTCTTGGCTGCCTGGCAATCCGGAAAGCAAATCATCTGGCACCCGAATGCCCGATTCACGCCAGCGGTCCTCCCCAAAAAAACCGGCCAGCGTAAGGACCTCTTTTTCTATTGCGACCTTTTCGGCCGTCGAAATCAGAAGTTTTGGAGAATGAAAGATCCCGAACACGTTTTTATGGATTCCAGGGAGATAAGGGCACCGTCATGATTTTAGTTCGACCCCATCACCGGGCCAACGGCAAACAGCATGGTAACCCCTGAAGACGGAGTTCCCGTGCGACATTCCCCGAATCACCGCGTCGGGTTTTCAAACCAGATGACGCCAAGGTTCGCCGCTTCTTCGCAGGTCAGCAGGTCCAGGTCACCATCCCCATCAAGATCCAGCAGTTCCATGCGATCAAATTTTTTGCCCTTGGGTTCAGCGATCGGGTGAGATTCGAATCGCGTCCCCCGGTTTTCCAGCCAGTGGATGCCCGAAACAGGCTGTCCCGTTTTGATAAAACGGGTGTTAAACGTGCAAACGAAATCTCGCTGACCGTCGAGATCAATGTCAGCGGCAGCAATGGCCTTGCCCTGGGATATTCCTGCCGGGTTCCCGAACACCCGTTTTCTGCGTTTGCCAAGCCTGGAATCTGTCTCCATCACCAGGAATTTTGAGTTCCGCGTCGCCACACTGATTTCAATCGCCTTGCCATTCGACTGGACATCGAGAAACATGAACTCGTACTTCTTTCCAAAAAGATCCTCCCGGTTCCATTTCCCGACCAAAGGCGACCAACTGAGGACATAAACCCCCCTCAGGTCTCCCTTTCGATCGCTGACCAGCAGCGAAGGCCGCGTGCCGTTCGAAGGAAATGGCCGAAGGGACATGATCCAGCCAGCCCGTTCCATTTCATGGTATTTCCAGTCGGCCAGTTGACGGGGGTTCCGTGGCGATTCGAGCCATCCGACAGAAGCACCGGCCCCCTTGGATCCAATGAACAGGTCCATTCCATTTTTCCGGTCAACATCTGCCGGCAGTGCAAACATCCAGGCCGCACTCCCCATGACACAGGGCACAGGTTCGGTTTTCCATTTATCCGGATCCAGGTAATCCGCCGGGGAGGCCGGTGCCCAATGGACGTAGACGCTTCGCGTCGCCCCTTCACAGCAACTGACCACATCAAGCCTTCCATCCGAATCAAGATCCACAAAAACCGCATCCTCCGGGGATCGGACTTTGCCAACGGTTACCGCAGGCCAGGGCCCCCCCGATTCTTCAGGTCCGGGATTTTGATAGACACGAACCAGGCCGCCCTCTTCCCAACCGGTAACGATGTCCATCCGCCCATCACCATTGAAGTCTGCAAGGCGGACTCCATCAGCACCCCGGGAGGAATGATCGATCACGTGCATTTTCCAGGGTGTCACCCTGGATTCTGCAACCGTGGGTTCCTGTGTCTGCAGTCCCCATAGCGGCTGATGGAAAAAATTGGCCAACCAGACAACCTGGTAAGACAGCAGGCACAACAGTCGCCTGGAAAGCAAACACCTCATCAGAGACCTGGGTTAAAGAGATACCTGGTTGGAGACAACGGGAAGACCACTCCAGTCTATACCAACGGCTTCGGGCAAACAGCTGTTGCGAAAATGCAACAAGTGCCCCCTTTAACAGGCGTCCTGGTCCGCCTTTCCCGAAAGGGTTCTGCATTGAGCCCCAACGCCAATTGCGATAAAATTCCGGATTGGTTCTGGCCCCCGAGGGCTATCCAGCCTTGAGTCCATACCTTCAGGATTGCCAAGCCGATGAATGATTTTGAACCGTACCACAAGTGGTTCGGTATCCCCAGCGAAATCAAGAATCCAAACCACTACCAGTTACT
>JAYZFP010000036.1:0-28508 GCA_036336715.1 Planctomycetota bacterium | reverse complement strand
GACAAACTCCTTGGGAACCTTGAAAGCCACCTCCCGCTCTAGGCGGGTGTTACGTGCCCGGTAGACTTTGCCCAACTGCCCTGCCCCCAAGTGGTCGAGAATAGTGAAATTCCCCAACGTCCTCAGCGGACGCTCCCGGGTCTCGGTCGCCTCGCCTGGCTCCAACTCCGATCGTCCGGAATCGGCAGCGGGATGGAATTCCAGCGTCCCCCCGTCCTCCACGGTGTCGCTCCCACTGGCGGGCGAGTCACCACTCTGCCGCAGTGATTCAATGATCGATCCATCGAAATGGCGGTCGCAGCTGCGGCAGAAACAGAAATTGGAATCGGCCGGATCCTCGACCAGAAGTTCATTGTTGCAATTGGTACAGCTGACTTTCATGGCAACGATTCGAGATGGGGTAGAAACAATCCAGCCTAACAGGCGATACCCGCCGATTTATTACTGAACAAATGTCTAGATGCACCCGGATTTGCAGCGCAGCTGGCAGTCTGCCGGGTCTTCCCACCCCTGGAAATCTGCCGATGAAAAATCGGCCAATTCCCCAGCAGATCCGACCAGGGAAACAGCCGGTTCCTTGACGAAAAAATGCCCGGCCTCTCCTCGCCTCGATGCGAGGCCCGAGGATAGCCTGCAGGAAATTTAGGATGTCGAAATCCGGGAAGTTACCCCTACATCGGAAACCTGGACGACTTTCGTTTTCAACAGGCGGCAAACCACCCGTACGCCCCGAGAGAATCCTTCGCCGCCAATCGGCAGTAAACAGGTAGCTGTATGACCGGGCAAAATCGCATGGCCGTGATTTGGCAATTCGATTCTGCCAACTCCCGCTCGGCCCCCCGCGCACCGGCAATGGGAGACAACACCTCCCGCAGGACGCGCCGGGACCGCTCAGACAGGATGCAAAGTCCGTTTTCTGGCTGCGGCCGGAAAGAAATCCCTGGAAACGGAAAAGGCTACTTCTTGCGCGGCTTGTAGATCTCGGTAGCCGTGCCAAAAAATACCTCGGCCGCATTCATCATCGTTTCACTCAATGTCGGGTGTGGATGAATCGAGTCGGTCACATCGTGCAACTGGCATCCCATCTCAATCGCCAGGACAGCCTCGGCAATCAGCTCTCCAGCCCCGGCACCCACCAGGCCACAGCCAATCACCTGCTGCGTATCCGGATTAACCAACCACTTGGTCAAGCCATCGGTTCTTCCCAGGGCCTGGGCGCGGCCACTGGCTGCCCACGGGTAAGAAGCCACCTCGTAGGCAACTCCGTCCCGCTTTGCCTCGTCTTCGGTGATCCCGGCCCAGGCAATTTCCGGGTCGGTAAAGACAACCGCGGGGATGGCCCGTTTGTCAAATTCCACCGGCTTGCCGAGAATGGCTTCTATGGCAATGCGTCCCTCGTGGGTTGCCTTGTGGGCCAGCATCGGTTCGCCCGCCACGTCTCCGATCGCCACAATGTTGGGATCAGCAGTCCGCAACTGACTGTCCACTTTGACGAATCCCCGCTCAATTACCTGGACTTTCGTATTTTCCAGCCCGATATTCCGCGTATTGGGAGCACGACCTACCGAAACCAGGACCAGGTCGTATTCCTGGGTGCCAAATTTCCCTGGCCCCTCAAAAGCCACCTCTACTGTTTCACCCTTTTCGTAGACAGAGCCGACTTTGGTGTTGAGATAGATGTTGTCCATCAGGCCATTCAGCCGTTTTTCCAGAGGCTTGACGAGGTCGCGATCGGCACCCATCAGGAGGCCTTCGGCCAGCTCGACAACATCGACCTTGGCGCCCAGCGAAGCATAAACGGTCCCCATCTCCAAACCGATGTAGCCACCTCCAATAACCAGCATCCGCTCGGGCAGGCTCTCCAGTTCCAGCGCTCCGGTCGAGTCGACCACCTTGCCATTGGCAACCTTGAAAGCAGGAGGCATCGCCGGCACACTTCCAGTTGCCAGGACGCAATGATCAAAGGTCAAGGTCCTGTCGTCTGGTAGGGAGGGGTCGTCCCCCTCGAGCTGAAGCGTTGTGGAATCAACGAAGGTCCCCCGCGCCTTGACGACTTTGACCTTTCTCTTTTTGGCCAGACCGGCGAGTCCCCCGGTCAGCGTGCTGATCACTTTTTCTTTCCTGGCCCGTACCTTGTCGATGGCAATTTTGGGTGCCTTGTATTCAACGCCCCATTCCTCGGTCAGCTCCTCTGCTTCCGATATGACCTTGGCCACGTGCAGCAGGGCCTTGGAGGGAATACAGCCTCGCAGCAGGCAGGTGCCTCCCAGCCGCCCTTCCGACTCGACCAGTGTGACCTCCATCCCTTCATCGGCCGCCAGAAAAGCCGCAGCGTAACCTCCGGGACCACCACCCAAAACAACCAATTGACTATGCATTTTCTTCTCTGGGAAATTTTGTTCTGTAACACGGGCTTTGTTGCAACCAGCCTCTTCGCTGTCTGCCTGCTCACAATCCTCGCCTTTGGCGTGCTCGCTGTAAGCAGTTTGTTTTACCGCAACATCTGCTGATTCAGGCTGATTGTCTTCCTGCCCGAAGTCAAATAAAAACGGCAAGCGAATGCTTGCCGTCCATAGTGTTTGCAATCGTTTCGGCCACAACCACCGAATCGAGCCGGGAAAGATTCCCGCACTTATCGGGACATGAATTCCACGACGACATTGACGTCGACAGGCAGGCTGATATCACTTGGTCCCGGTTTCCCCTGCACCATGGCAGTCAACGTCTCGGAATCAAACGAAACCCAATCCACACCCTCTCCCTCGGAGACGGCAGCCAAACCCTGGTAATGGGCCTTCAGCTTTTCATTCGGTTTGACGGTGATGACATCTCCCGGACGCAGCTGGTAGGAAGGCTTGTCAACCTTGACTCCGTTCACCTTGAAGTGTCCATGGACGACTCCCTGCCGAGCTTGGGGACGGGTCAATGCCAGCCCGATCCTGCGAATCACGTTGTCCAGACGGTTTTCACAAATCAGCAACAGCTTTTCACCCGTGTTTCCGGCTCCACCGGTCGCTCTGCCGAAATACCGACGCAGCTGTCGCTCGCCAATCCCGTAATAGTGCTTGATTTTCTGCTTTTCCATCAAACCGGTTCCGTAGTTCGATGGCCTTTTCCGGCGGATATGCATGCCGGGTGGCTGATCGCCGCGTCGCTCTTTGGCCTTCCGGGCGCCTGCGTTTTCATAAATGACCGTTGCCAGTCGACGGTTGATTCTTGCTTTTGGGCCGGTATACCGTGCCATTGAATCCTTCTCCAACCCGCCTGATGCGAGCTTTCTGGTGACTGTTTCTTGATTTGGAAAACGGGTTAGTATCGGGAAAAAACCCTCAATATTCAAGGGCTGACCCGGTAGAAATGTGGAAATTAGACCAATTCCGATCCTTTGAGCCCAACATCAGAACAGGTTCGCCCGACTTTGAAATTCCAACCCGTCGTACCCCAACGGATCCTCCCGAATCTGATTCAGGCACCTGGTGGCTTCATGACAGGCAGGGAGGCCCAAAATCGTTGAAAAACCGCTGGATGTTCAAAAGACAATCCTGTTCAGGCAGCTCGTTTTGCCGTTCGATCATCAACCGCTGCTTTTTCGGGGACCGAACTCCCTTCACAATTCATCTGCAGAATGGCCGGTCCTTCCGTTTCCAGCGGCTCTGCGGCGGCGAGGAAATCCAGTTCAATCTTGCGGGCATTTCCCGAATCCGGGACCACTTCGGCCTGGGAGGACGCAAATTCCCACTGAATCGCCGCGGTTTCGCAGCAAAACTGCATTCCAACCAATTCTCCGCTGGACAGTAAAATTCTCTCCGAAATCAACTTTCCGCAGTCGCCCTTTTTTGCCAACCAGCCTCGAAATTGATGAATCAACTCGTATAGGGACTGTTCTGGCACCGCGACTCTCCCTGCAACTCAGTTGGGCAACTTCACAGCGCTTGATTTCCATGACAAAGCGGCTGCACCCTGCGGAGTAACGGTCCTGCCATCCACTTTTCCGCAGGGCCAAGTGGACTACCCTTTAGAATCGGGAGGAGCGGATGGAAAATTTGGCACCGTCAGTGCATGCGGAAAACTGGACAACAATCCGTTCATTTTGCCCATCCCCCCCAATCTGCACTGGAAAAAGACTAGCCACCAAGACGAACAAACAGGCCCGAGCCGGCAAACAGGCTTCTGCATGAACGATTCAAACAGTGACAGACGGCCAGCCCGGCGACTGCCAAACCTCCGCCGGTAGCGGCCCCTTCAGGACTGCCGACCGCTCTGCCAACAAACTGCCCGTTGAGGCAATTTTCAATGACGAAAATGCCGCCGACCGGTCATAATCATGGCAATTCCCAATTCGTTGCAGGCATCGATCACCTCCGGGTCCTTTTTGGAGCCGCCCGGCTGAATAATGGCGGCGACCCCCGCCTCAGCCGCCCTGTGAATCGAATCGGAAAACGGGAAGAACGCATCCGAACCGAGTATAGCCCCCTGGGAACGTTCACCTGCCTTTCGAATCGCAATTTCTACAGAATCGACCCGGCTCATCTGCCCGGCGCCGCACCCCACCAGGGCCCGGTCCCGCGACAGGGTAATTGCATTGGACTTTACATGCCGACAGATTTCCCAGGCAAATTCAATCTCGGCCATCAGTTCCTGGTTCGGCTCTTTTTCGGTGACAACTTTCCAGTCTTCCCTGGGATCCGGAAGGTTGTCCACTTCCTGCAACAGGATCCCCCCGTCAATTTGGCGATATTGAACGGCTGCACCCGCCGCCTCGGCGCTACCAACCTGCATCAACCGGACATTGTTTCGCCATTTCGGCTTGGTCGTCAGTATGCCAACCGCTGCCGCATCAAAATCGGGGGCAGCAATGGCCTCCACAAACAGACCTGGCGTGGAAAGATATTCAGCGGTTGCTTCGTCAACCTTCTGATTGAAGGCCAGAATGGACCCAAAAGCGGCCAACGGATCTCCTTCCATCGCCTTTCGAGCTGCCTCGAGAACGGAGGTCGCCGACGCGGCTCCACAGGGATTGTTGTGCTTGATGACCGAACAGGCCGTATCCGGAAGGCTCCGGGCGATGGTCAGCGCGCTATCGAGATCGATCAGGTTGTTATAAGAAAGCTCTTTTCCGTTCAACTGACGCGCGCTGGTCAGGCAGGCATGCTCTTTTCCGCGAATCGAGTACAAGGCTGCCTTCTGATGCGGGTTTTCACCGTAGCGCATGACGGACTTGCGATCCAGCGAAAGGTGCAACTGTCCCGGGAAATTTCCATCACTGCCTGACTGAAAATAATGAGCGATGACGCGGTCGTAATTTGCAGTATGGGCGAAAGCGTCCGCCATCAGACCGGTTCGGGTCTCCAAGGTCGTCGCCCCCGTCTGCTCCACTTCCTCAAGAACCTGAGGGTATTGCTCTGAGCTGGTTACGATGGAAACGTAGCGGTGATTCTTGGCAGCCGCCCGCACAAGGCTCGGCCCACCGATATCGATTTGCTCCACAGCCTGCTCACGGGTGGTATCCGGACGCGAGATGGTGGCTTCAAACGGGTACAGGTTGACCACCACCAGTTCAAAGGGAACGATGTCATGCTCATTGAGCGAGTTCATGTCGTCGTCCCGCTCGTGGCGACAGAGAATGCCGGCGAATATTTTGGGGTGCAGCGTTTTGACACGGCCATCCATCATTTCCGGAAAGCGGGTGTAATCAGCCACCTCAATCGCCTGAACACCACTTTCAGCCAGGAAACGCCGGGTACCGCCCGTGCTGTAAATCTCGACCCCGGCCTTTTCCAGTCCCCGGGCGAAGTCAGCCAGCCCCATCTTGTCACTGACGCTGATCAGAGCTCGTCGAATTTTTGGATTCATATCACATTCTGCCTTTGGAAAAATCAGACGATAAAATCCTCCTCTTCCTCCTGTCTGTCAAGCGGACGCAGTTAAAAGGGGGCCATCGAAATCCTGATTCATCTTTTTCAACGCAGTCTCTTTTGCGCCTGACCCCACTTCGAAACAACTTCCAAAGACAATCTGCCAAACCACTCCGAACCAGTGAGGGTTCCCCCGCAAGGTTCGAGCGGAGGTCCGCATGTTCGGGGTATGCGCCGGGTAGATTTCCATACCGACTGCCAAACCTCCACACATTTTCTCTTTTTTTACGCATTGAAGAGGACCACGATTCAACCAATTGGCCAATTGGCTTCCATTTGGCAATTACCGGAATGGCGGTCCAGAATTTGCTCACAGATGCCAGACATACCTGCAAACAAAAATCAAACGCGTAAAGCGGTACTTCCTGCTGTCAATTTTTTTTGAAAAAAAACGTGATCCGGGAAAAAACAACATCACTTTCCACGATTCGTTCCGTTTCTGAATATGGGACTTCCATCTCAAAACGGTACGGAAAAGTTGCTTGTTAATTTTTTCACAAACTGAAATGCCCCTGACTTGTATTACCAGGAGGAAAAACCCAATTTTTACGAGTATTTGGCGAAAAAAGAGTGAACGAATCTGGTTCTCGCCAGTAGATATAAGTGACGGGCGGCCCAGCCACGCCTCGCCTCCGGCAAAACCGGGTTGTGAGGCAACTGCAGTGGTCGAAACAGAACGGGTAAGCGGGAATTTTTTTTACCGCACTGCTCAAGGACAAGTCGACACATTACCACATTTTCGAGAGACATTTCGAACCAACACCCAGGGCAATGCGAGAGACAGTGTGTCCTTGAAATGTGACCGAGAAATGTTCCGCAGAGATGCGACCGTGAACATGAGTGGAAGGAAATCCTGGTCCCAAATTGCTTCCAAAACAACAACCTGTTTTTTAATGATTTGTTTCCATGTGAATTAGCGTGAACCGATTCCCCCGCGGCAGCGTCCCTTGTTGAAAAGCAAATGGCTCGATCGGAAAACCCGAATCGACAGTATTGCGAACCGACGAGTGCTGTGTCACGAAAGGGAAAAAAACGATTTCCCAATCCGGTTCAGAAAAGGTTACAACGAAAAAACGGATAATTAGAAAACCAAAACGCCCGGAAAACGAACAATTTTATTAACCCGGAGAAAGCAACCTACGAAGCGGCGGCACCACGCATGGCCGCCATTCAGGCAACCGTGAGCAGGAGGTTCACGTTTTAACGGTTGGATTCCACTGACGCGATTTATCGCAAGGAAAGTCGGTGGGTTCGATTGAAAATGAGGTGTGAGAATGAACAAAGATTACCGAAGTCAGCAACTGGCACAACTCGCGAACCAGCAAGTCCGCTTTGCCCCGATTGAAAAAAGGATCGAACAGATCAACCGGGCGGAACAACTGCTACATGAGGTCAAGGCGGAAACGACCTATTCGTACGAGTATCTCTGTTTCAAGATCACCGAATATCGACCCGAAACCTCCGAGATCGAGGCGGTTCGGGGGAGCGATGTCATTCACGATCTGCACCTTCTGATTGAGGATCTTTCGGATTCTGCAAACATCCGCGCAGAAGAGACGGGGGAACCGGTCCACACGGTGGATGAACTCTCCAAGATGTTCAATGTGTCTACCAAGACAATCTCCCGCTGGAGGCGCCAAGGTCTGGTCAGCCGAAAACTGATTTTCGATCGGGGGCGGAAAAGGGTTGGATTCCTCAGAAGCAGCGTCGATCAATTCCTCCGGCTTCACGGGGACAAGGTCAGAAGGGGTGAAAAATTCAGCCAATTGACCCTCAGCGACAAGGAAGAGATCCTCGACAGGGCTCGCCGCCTGTCGTTGGCCGGAGAGCGACCCGCCGACGTGACCCGACAGGTTGCGGAGAGAATGGGGCGCAGCATCGAAACCATCCGCTACACGATACGTCAATTCGATCAGCAGCATCCCGATCTGGCGATTTTCCCGGATCTCACGGGACCGTTGACGCGGGAATCCAAGGAACGGCTGTACCGGGATTTCCTGGACGGAATCTCCGCTGAGTCCCTCGCTCGCCGATTCAACCGCACCTCGAATTCGATTTACAGGATCGTAGGTGAGATGCGTGCCAACGAGATCTTGGATCTCCCCCTGGACTACATAGATAGTGAGGAATTCCACGAGCCACAGGCTGGTGAGAAAATCCTGACCGAAATGCCGGAACCCGAAACAGTGACCCGAAGGGTGAAACCGCCTGCGGGACTCCCCCCGTACCTGTCAAGGCTGTACGAAACAACCTTGCTTACGCGGGAGCAGGAGTATCACCAGTTCCGAAAGTTCAACTACCTTAAATTCCTTGCCTGTCGCCTGCGGGACCAACTCGAACCCTCCGATCCGCGGACCGGGTTGATGGATGAATTTGAGAACCTGCTGGGTGAAGCAGCCGAGATCAAGAACTTCCTGGTGCAGTCCAACCTCCGCCTGGTTGTCTCCATCGCCAAACGGCACGTGACCTCGGGTGACGAGTTTTACCAATTGGTGAGTGACGGAAACATGTCGCTCTTCCGGGCAGTGGAAAAGTTCGATTACAGCCGCGGAAACAAATTCAGCACCTACGCCAGCTGGGCGATCATGAAAAACTTCGCCCGGTCGATTCCTGAGGAGTTCAAACAACGCGATCGCTTTCGAACCAGCTCGGAAGAGACCTTCATGGCTGCACCGGATGACCGCCTGAACAACTACCAGGCGGAAATCGAGCAGGATCTCCGCGAGACGGCAGTCAATAAAATCCTGGAGAGTCTCGATGAACGGGAGCAGCAGATCATTATCAGCCGTTTTGGCCTCAACCATCAGAATGAACCGCAAACCCTTAAAGAGGTTGGCAGGGAAATCGGTGTTACCAAGGAGAGGGTTCGCCAGATCGAGGCACGGGCATTGGTGAAACTTCGGGCGGAGGCTGAAAAACAGAAAATCGACTTTGTAGAAGACGCCTGATCTATCGGGCCCGGCCGCAGGAATTGCGGCACCTGCTCACAACTTGACCAGCGACCGTCTTCAGGCGGTCGCTTTTTTTTGCCAGGCAGAAAACGGGCTTCAATTTGAACCAATCTGCCTTTTTTGGATTGATTTCTCAAAATTTGAAGAACGGATGACCGATAACAGGATCCGTTCACATTGTGCAAACCGTCAGTTTGGCTATAATGGCCGGTTTTCGATTTGCCTTTCCGCCAGCGTAGCTCAGTTGGCTAGAGCAGCTGATTTGTAATCAGCAGGTCATGGGTTCGAGTCCCTTCGCTGGCTTTGCTGTTTGGAACAGGGTATTCCGCGTTCCAACTGAAGTCAGCCTGGCTGGTTGACTACGGAGAACGGCACGAAAAAAGGGAGGATACCGAAGCGGTCAAACGGGGCAGACTGTAAATCTGCTGGCTCAGCCTTCGCAGGTTCGAATCCTGCTCCTCCCATTTTTTTCCCCATGGAAGGCATCTCTCAGCGTTATCTCGCAGAGAAACTCCCGGCGGCAACTCCCAGCGGCGATCACTTGCCGCAGGCATTCGTCGTTGCAGCTTTCTGGGTTCAGTTCCTTAAACGGGAAGTTTAGCCCGCCTGATCCTTGGACACCCGGAAAGCAGGACACCCGGAAAGCAGGCCCCCACTGGACTCTTTTCACCAAAACAAGGCTCCGAAAACAGGGCAAAATGCCAAGCAGGGTGAAAACTGGCGGGCGAGAAAATGAAAACCAACACCAACTGTTTCGGATCCGGCCATTCACTCCGTTTTTCCTGACAGTACAGGCCAAAGCCATGGACAAAACACGTTTAAAAGGCCAAGTCAGGCCTGGCGGGGGCGGACTGAGACAATTCTGAATACGGGATTCTCAAGGCATGGACTGCAAATTGTGCCCTGAGTGGCGTGGAACCTCCGGGGCTTCCCTGAAAAAGCGGATGTTTTTTATGACTTATTTTGCGAGGTGAGTTACCTAAAAAAATTTTATTCACTATTATATCGTTCTTGGTTTTTTCGGACGGAAGCTGGAAGTTCAATCCTTGCTCGCCATCTTCCGGGAAAACCTTCAGTTCAGCGGGTGTAGTACAACGGCTAGTACAACGGCCTTCCAAGCCGTGGATGAGGGTTCGATTCCCTTCACCCGCTCTCATCGTTACCAGGACTCCAGTTTGCACGATTCACTATCGGGCAAAATGAGAACCGGGGACGGGAATCCAAACGGTTCTTTTTGAGAAAACGCCCGAAAAGCGGGTTTTTCATCAGAAAAAATGTATAGACACGAAGGTTTCATAAACACGGGGTCTTCATAGACGCGAAGGTTTTATGGAAACCGAGGTCTCGATCCTCGACCCGCTGGATCCTCAAACGGTGATGTCGATCTCTGCAGACAACCAAATCCAACAGGAGACCTCCTGCTGGATGTTTTGTCGGCGAGAATGCTGTTATTCAGGACAAGGCAATTCAGGACAAGGCAACCTGCTGAAGTCAGGAAATCATCGCCCTGACTCCAGGAATGGACACGGTTTCAGCCGATGGCTGGCCTGCCAGACCGAGGATGGCCGATTTGGCATTTGAAAAAATGGCCAAGTTTTGGATGATGGCAGCAAGATCGTTATGAAAATGCCACGGAATTGTCATGGAAATAACGAGCGAAAGAAATTGCGACAGTTGAAATAGTTGAGTCGACGGGCCGAATCAATCGGCCGGTTTTATCAGCCAGGTCGACAAGACAGAGATAAAACAGATGGAACAGAATAGATTGCTGCTGTTGTAGCTCGAATGCCCGCTGTTGTAGCTCAGTTGGTAGAGCACTTCCTTGGTAAGGAAGAGGTCACGGGTTCAAGTCCCGTCAACAGCTCTGTATTTTATATAGGTAGAGGCGGCACGTGCCGGCTTTGTTTCTATTCTTGGTTATGAGTTTTTGAGAAAGATAGGTGTATTGAAAGATGGCCAAGGAGTCATTTGAGCGGACAAAACCGCACGTAAACGTTGGTACCATCGGTCACATTGACCACGGCAAGACGACGACCACCGGGGCAATCCTTGCAGTTCAGGCTGCCAAGGGACTTGCCGAAATGAAGGCTTATTCGGAAATCGCGAAAGGCGGTACGGTTCGAGACGAAACCAAGACCGTGACCATTGCGGTTGCTCACGTGGAATACGAGACCGAAAATCGCCACTATGCACACATCGACTGCCCCGGTCACGCTGACTTTGTCAAGAACATGATCACCGGTGCTGCCCAGATGGATGGTGCGATCCTGGTAGTTTCCGCCGCCGACGGCCCAATGCCACAAACCAAGGAGCACGTGCTCCTGGCACGGCAGGTGGACGTTCCCGCACTGGTTGTCTTCCTCAACAAGTGCGACCTGGTTGACGATGAGGAATTGCTGGAACTGGTCGAGATGGAAGTTCGCGAACTCCTGTCCAAGTATGATTTCGATGGTGACAACGCAACCATTGTGCACGGTTCCGCACTCCCTGCGTACAACTCACCCGCCGATCCCGAGGCCAGCAAGTGCATCTCGGAATTGATGGATGCCATCGACGCCAACATCCCTGAACCGACCCGAGAAGACGACAAGCCGTTTTTGATGGCCGTTGAGGACGTATTCTCCATTGAGGGTCGTGGTACAGTGGCAACCGGTCGTATCGAGCGGGGCGTGATCCACACCGGGGATGAAATTGAAATCCTCGGCCTGAAGGAAACTCAGAAGACAACCTGCACCGGTGTCGAAATGTTCCGCAAGATTCTCGATGAAGGTCGAGCTGGCGATAATGTTGGCTGCCTTCTTCGCGGCGTCAAACGAGAAGAGATTGAGCGGGGGCAGGTCCTTTGTGCTCCTGGATCCATTTCTTCACACACCAAGTTTGAGGCAGAAATCTACTGTCTTTCCAAGGACGAGGGTGGTCGGCACACACCATTCTTCAGTGGCTATCGCCCACAGTTCTATTTCCGGACTACCGACGTTACCGGAACAGCCAACCTGGAAGGCGCGGAAATGTGCATGCCAGGTGACAACGTCAAGATCAAGGTCGAACTCCACAAGCCAATCGCCATGGACGACGGTGTCCGATTCGCGATTCGCGAAGGTGGCCGAACCGTTGGCTCCGGCGTTGTGACAAACATTCTCGAATAGGCCAAAGGACCGGGCCTTCGGCCCGGTTTCTTTAGGGGCGTAGCACAATTGGCAGTGCGCTGGTCTCCAAAACCAGAGGTTGTGAGTTCGAGTCCCACCGCCCCTGCATTTTATATTTGAATCATGAATAAACCCTCCACTACATCCGAGTCCTCCAGCTGGTTTGCCGAACTCTTCCAAACCGGACTTTACAAAAGGACACAGGGAAAGATAGCGCGGCAACTCACGTTTTTCGCACTCGCCATCATCTTTGTGATTGCTGGGTGGAAAGTGGCCGAAGAACCATGGATTGCCCGTTTTTTCACCGGTGCTGAATACCTGTTCGGCGGGCTGGTGGCAGTTATCGGGCTCTGGTTCAGCTTTCGCCTGGTCAACCTGTCCCGCTTTGCTGATTTCCTGATTGCTGTCGAGGCGGAAATGAACAAGGTTTCCTGGCCGACCAAGCAGGAACTGATTCGCAGCTCGATTGTGGTGATCTTCATCATTTTTTTCATGGCAGCCTTGCTCTACGGTTTTGACCTGATATGGGAATTCCTGTTCAGGCTACTGAAGGTCAAAAGCTGACACCCAGACGTGACGTTCGCGCAGGAAACTTCGCGTGTCAAAACCATCGCGGAGGTGGCAATCGTGAATCCATCCGAAAACAATTCTGAACACGGCGAAGACAACCCCGAAAGTGCGGTTGAAGTCGGGTCCGTGGAATCGAATCCAGCGACTCCAGATTCCGGAGCAGTCGAGACGACTCCCGTTGAGGAGCAACCCGCAATTACATCCCAAGATTCTACATCCCCCGCCTCCACACCATCAGCGTTGGACGAATCTGGTATGGCAGATTTTGAAGACGACCTTTCGGATGATGATTTGGATGGGGATTACGAAGAGGACGAATTTGAAGGGGATGCCGATCCGATCGAAGACGTTGCGGAAGAACCAGCCGAAGAGGTCGAGAAAAACTGGTACATCCTGAAAGTCCAGGTCAACCGCGAAAATTCAATCTGCGATGCCCTCGAAAGAAGGGTCAAGATGCACGGATTGGAAGCCCAGTTCGGAGACATACTGGTTCCTACCGAAGACATCAAGGAATTCACCAAGACCGGAAAACAGCGGATCGTCAAGAGAAAGCTGTACCCTGGTTACATTGTCGTCAACATGGCGATCAATGACGACACCTGGTTTATCGTTCGCGAAACACCAGGCATTGGCGATTTCACCGGGTCCGCCGGCAAGCCGGCAGCTTTGGGCACCAATGAAATCGAAAAAATCCTCAAGGCGACCCGGCCCGCCGAAGTGGGACCATCCAAAGAGCCGATCAAGAATGCGTTTCCATACAAGGTCGGAGACCAGGTCCGTGTCAACGAAGGAAACTTCCAGAGCCTGGAAGGCGGAGTGGAAACAATCGACGAGTCCAACGGCCGCATCACCGTGATGCTCAACATGTTTGGTCGGCCGACTCCAGTTCAACTCGACCACTGGCAAGTCGAGAAAATCTAGCACGAAAACGGTAAAAATATGGCAAAGCAGCTCGTAGGCGAGGCAAAATTCCAGGTTCCCGGCGGACAGGCAACTCCGGCCCCTCCCGTCGGTACATCGCTTGGTAAATTCGGTATCAACCTCGGTCAATTCGTCCAGCAGTTCAATGACCGGACCAAGGAATATGCAGGAACCCCCATCCCTGTCGTGGTCAGCGTCTACAACGACCGAACTTTTGACTTTATCACCAAAAGCCCACCCGCGGCCTCTCTTCTGAAGCAGGCTGCCGGGATCGCCAAGGGATCCGGGGTACCCCACACCCAAAAGGTTGGCACCGTGACCATGGATCAAATTGACGACATCTGCAACAAAAAGATGGCTGATTTGAATGCCCGCGACCTCGAGCATGCCCGCCGGATCATTCAGGGAACGGCTCGAAGCATGGGCATCGAAGTCGCCGAAGCCTGAGCGGCTTCAAGCGACCTTGTCGGTTTTACCCTCCGGGCAGCTCCAGGGTGCCAGAGTCATGGCTCGCCGGTCACAACCGTTTTCGGCGTCAAAAACCGGGAATAAACACGGTTTTCCGCCATTTCAGCCAATGAATTGAGCCGCTCGGATTGACGCGGGAGCTGATGACCCGAACGGCTCAAAAGTTGCACTTATTTTTCAGGTTACGCCTAGGCGAGGCAATCAAAATGGCTACAATTGTCTCTTTGGCGAATTTCTAATCAGGGCTAATCGTGAAGCGTTCGAAACGATATCAAGAATTGGCGAAGAAGGTCCCGGAAGACCCGGTATCGCTGGACAAAGCAATCGAAATACTGAAGGGTTTTGGTTCGTCCACCAAATTTGACGAGTCGATTGAAATCCACATGCGACTCGGTGTTGATGACAAACAGGCCGACCAGATCGTAAGAGGATCGATTGTCCTGCCCCATGGCATTGGAAAGACACAGAGAGTCGTTGTCTTCGCCAAGGGTGACCTGGCAACTGCAGCCGAAGAGGCTGGCGCCGACACGGTCGGGCAGGAAGACCTTGGCAAAAAGATCAAGGATGGGTGGCTCGATTTTGATGTCTGCATTGCCGCCCCCGACATGATGGGTGTCGTCGGTCCTCTTGGAAAAGTCCTCGGTCCTCGGGGTATGATGCCATCGCCGCGAGCGGGAACGGTTACTCCCGACGTCGCCACAGCGATCAAGGAATACAAGGCAGGCAAGGTTGAGTTCCGGAATGACAAGGGTGGCAACGTCCACGCGGTCGTGGGGAAACTCAGTTTTGAAGGCCAGCAACTGGAAGAAAACATTAGCGCGTTCATCAATTACATTGATTCGCTCAAACCAGCCACAATCAAGGGAACCTACGTCAAGGGGATTTCCATAGCGGCGACCATGAGTCCCGGGATTTTGGTTGCCGCCTGAGTCGATCGTCTTTCCTGCATTGGCGTTCAGGCAGTTTCAGCTCGTCAGGCAGGTTTTTTGACGAATTCGGTGTTTTGCAGACAGGGTAATTGCGAGAACAACTTCCGGTGCAAGGATTCACTTGCAGGTTAATTCGGTCTGTTCTGGAAATTGAGAGTTCGCGAGACGGTTAGCTGTTTGCCCTTTCGCTTGGCGAGCAGAAACAGGTTTTTTAACAAGATTTTTTTCGAAGAGAATTTCGGCAATGAGTAAAGCCGTCAAAAATCTGGTCATCAATCAACTGTCGAACAAGTTGGACGGCGTGCAGGATTGCGTCCTGGTCGATGTGATTGGCATTGATGCAAACGACACATGTACTCTCCGCAAGCGATTGCGTGAGAAAAACATCAGCATGACCGTTGTCAAAAACGGTTTGGCGAAACGTGCTACCGAAGGCACGCCACTGGCACCTGCATTCGAGCAAATGGAAGGCAGCCTGGCGGTTTGCTGGGGGGGCGATGATTTCATTGACCTGGTCAAGGAAATCACCGAGCTCGACAAGAGTGAGGACTACGAACAGTTTCAGGCCAGGGGTGGAGTCATGGACGGCGAGTCCCTGACGCCCGACAAGGTCCGGGAAATCAGCAAATGGCCAAATCGTGCCGAGCAACTCAGTCTATTGGTCGGCCAGATCATGGGTCCGGGTGCTACGTTGGCCGCTCAGCTTATTGGTCCTGGCGGCACCCTCGCCGGTCAGATCAAATCCAAATCCGAAGAATAAACCAATTCATATTTATGACCCCGCGTCCAGTTCAGCGTGGGGCAGATCGCAAGGATTCGGCGACATCGAATCCGTGTGCTCGACAAACGAAAGGAAAGCTTTAAAAAATGTCAGTTGAAATTGCAGACGACCTGAAAACGATCGGTGACCAGATTGCTGGTCTGACTCTCAAGGACGCCAAGACCCTGAGCGACTATCTCGAAGAAGAGCACGGTATCAAGGCGGCCGCCGGTGGTGGCGCAGTCATGATGGCTCCTGGAGCTGGTGGTAGCGAAGCCGCAGCTGAAGAAGCAAAGACCGATTTCGACGTTGTGCTCACTGGTTTCGGTGACAAAAAGCTGAATGTGGTCAAGGTCGTTAAAAACATCACGGGTGCTTCCCTGATGGATGCCAAGAAGATGGTTGAGGAATGCCCAGCCACCTTGAAAGAAGGCGCCGGCAAGGAAGACGCAGAGAAGATCAAAGCTGAAATTGAAGAAGCTGGCGGTTCTGTAGAACTCAAGTAATTCAGTTTCCGACTCAGTGCATCGCAAGTGAACGGATTGGCACCTGCGATGCGCTTCCTCGGTGGCTCAACCAATCGGTTTCTACCCGAGTTATTGACGCGTGCTCGTAGAAAACAATCATTTCAACCTGTCTCTGCACAGTCGTTGTCTTGTTGCGCGCCCATCTCTTGGCTTCACTTTCCTTTCTTCTCGAAGGTTTTTCAGGGAGAACTCTGTCCATGGCAGTTAGTATAGAACGTCGTCTGAATCCTGAATCCATCCGCAATTTTGGCCGAGAGCGGACCCAGGTTGTCACGCCTGATCTGACCAAGATCCAGACAAAAAGCTATGACGCTTTCCTGCAGCTGGATGTCGATTCGGAAAAGAGGAAAGACCAGGGAATCGAGAGCGTGCTGCGGGAGATCTTCCCCATCGAAAGCTACGACAAGTCACACAAGCTGGATTACGTCCGTTATGAACTGGGAAAACCACGTTACACCCCGGAAGAATGCCGGCAGTTGCGGTTGACCTACGGACGCCCTTTCCGTGTTTGGCTGAGACTCAACAAGGAAGAGCCCATCGAGGAGGAAGTATACCTCGGCGACGTACCCATCATGCTGGGTGGGGGCGAATTCATCATCAACGGTGCTGAGCGGGTCGTTGTCTCCCAGCTACACCGCAGTCCGGGCATCGACTTCGTTCTCGATACGGACGGTACGAGTGACCGGAAACTGCCAAGCTGTCGCGTCATCCCCGAGCGAGGCAGCTGGATCGAAATCAACTGCACCAAGAAGGATGTGCTTTCGGTTCGAATCGACCAGAGCGGTAAATTCTCCGCCATGACCCTGTTGCGGGCCATGGATTCCAAGTACAGCGAAGACGCGGATATCCTGCGTGCCTTCTACCCCACCAGCAAGCAGAAAGTGGTTGATGGGCGAAGCGTACAGAAGATCGAGGGCCGGATTGCCGTGGAGGACATCGTTTATCCTTCTACCAGCGACCGGGCCGGTGAAATCATCGTTGAATCGGGGCACAAGATCAGCAAGGACACTGCGGAAACCATCTGTTCCTGCGGTGTCAAAGGTGTTGAGATCATGGAGGCTCCCAAGAGTCCCCTGGTCTTTAATTCACTGGCAGAGGACAACACCGCCAGTCACGAAGAAGCATTGCTGCGAATCTACCAACGACTGCGCCCGGGCAACCCGGCGGCCCTGGAAAAAGCCAGGACACTGTTCCACGAAAAGTTTTTTGACCTGAACCGGTATCGACTCGGTCGCGTTGGTCGATTCCGAATCAATCGGAAGCTGGACCTCGGTGTCTCCGAGAATGAGATGACCCTGCGACCGGATGACATCATGGCATCCATTCGTTACCTGCTGGAACTGTCGGAAAATACCGGACAGGCTGAAATTGACGACATCGATCATCTTGGCAACCGACGTCTGCGGACGATTGATGAACTTGCATGCGACGAACTTCGCAAGGGCTTTTTGAAGTTGCGACGTACGGTTCAGGAAAGAATGAGCCTCAAGGATGCCGAAGACATCACGCCGCGCAGCCTCATCAACCCCAAGAGCATTTCAGCTGCCATTGAATATTTCTTTGGCCGGGGTGAGCTTTCACAGGTAGTGGATCAGACCAACCCCCTTTCCCAGTTGACCCACGAGCGTCGCCTTTCGGCACTCGGCCCGGGTGGTCTGAATCGGAAACGGGCCGGTTTCGAAGTGCGTGACGTCCACATTTCCCACTACGGGCGGATCTGTCCGATCGAGACACCTGAAGGCACCAACATCGGGTTGATTTCCAGCCTGGCAATTTATGCCGGAGTTGATGACTACGGATTTCTTGTCACTCCCTACCTGAAGATCAACAAGGGCAAGCTGACCGAAGAAATCGTCTGGTTGCGTGCGGACGAAGAAGCCGAAGCTTACGTGGCCCCGGCTGACACCCCCTATGAAAAGGGTCAAATCGTCGGGTCCAAAGGAATGGGTGGCAACATCATTGCTCGCCACCGGGCCGACTTTGAATTGGTCAATCCGACCGAAATCACCTACATGGACGTTGCTCCAAGCCAAATGGTGGGTGTCTCGGCAGGGCTGATTCCATTCCTGGAGCACGACGATGCCAACCGTGCCCTGATGGGCTCCAACATGCAGCGTCAAGCAGTGCCGCTGCTGGTAGCGGAACCTCCCATTGTCGGCACGGGAATGGAAAAGGAAGTCGCCCGCAACTCGAGCATGGTGGTCACCGCCAAGCGGGCTGGAAAGGTCAGCTATGTTGACTCCACCCGGATTGTGGTTGGTAACGACACCTATGATTTGAAGAAATACTCCGGTCTCAACGAGAGAACCTGCCTGAACCAGAAACCCGTTGTCCGCCCTGGCGACAAAGTCGCCCGCGGAGATGTGCTGGCCGATGGTGCTGCCACCCTGAAAGGGGAACTGGCACTGGGCCGAAATGTACTCGTCGGTTTCATGTCCTGGAACGGCTTCAACTTCGAAGATGCCATCATCATCAGCGAAGAACTCGTTCAGAAAGACACCTACACCTCGATCCACATTGAAGAATTCGATGTGGAAATTCGTGAAACCAAACTGGGTCGCGAAGAATTCACGCGTGACATTCCCAATGTCAGCGAAAAAGCCCTTCGCAACCTGGATGAATCCGGCATTGTGCGAGTCGGCACCTACGTCAAACCGGGTGACATCCTGGTTGGAAAGGTGTCTCCCAAGTCAAAAACGGAGTTGACCCCGGAAGAGAAACTTTTGCACGCGATCTTTGGACGTGCAGGTGAAGATGTCAAGAATGACTCCCTGGACGTTCCATCGGGAATCGAAGGTATCGTGATTGACACCCAGAAATTCTCGCGTCAGATGAGCCTCTCGGACGAAGAACGCAAGGTTTTCCAGAAAGACCTCAAGGCCGCCGAAACCGAGGGGAACGACAGCGTTGCCGAGGCATTCAGTGACCTGATCGAAAAAATAGAGAGCGTGCTTGGAAAAGCGGTAACCGACGAGGATGGGGTTGCCCTGACCAGGGACCAGGATCCAAAATTCATCGCCGAAAAAGCACAGTCCTTCCGCCTGAGCCAGGTGATAGGGTCCATGCGGAGTGCCGACAAGATCGAATCCATCAAGCAGATCTACAAGGAAGGCTGGGAGCTGGTGGAAAAGGCGATCGATGCACGCGATCGCAAGCTGAACAGCATGAAACGCGGCGATGAATTGAGAAGCGGCGTGTTGCAAATGGTCAAGGTCTACATCGCCACCAAGCGGGTCATTTCCGTGGGTGACAAGATGGCCGGTCGTCACGGTAACAAAGGTGTGATTTCCAAGATCCTTCCCCGTGAAGACATGCCTTACCTCGAAGACGGCACTCCCCTGCAGATTCTCCTGAATCCACTGGGTGTTCCAAGTCGTATGAACGTGGGTCAGATCCTCGAAACCCACCTTGGCTGGGCGGGAGCCAAACTCGGCTTCCAGGGTATCAACCCGGTGTTTGAGGGCGCTGATGAGTCTAGCATCAACGATTGCCTTGAGGAAGCAGGCCTGCCCCGGCATGGAAAGACCAAGCTGTTCGATGGTCGTACAGGCGACCAGATGGAGCAGGAGACAACGGTCGGTTATATCTACATGTTGAAACTGCATCACCTGGTGGATGACAAGGTTCACGCCAGAAGTACAGGTCCTTATTCACTGATTACCCAACAGCCCCTGGGTGGTAAAGCACGATTTGGTGGTCAGCGATTCGGTGAGATGGAAGTCTGGGCCCTGGAAGCCTACGGTGCAGCCTACATCCTGCAGGAACTGCTGACGGTCAAGAGTGATGACGTTGAAGGCCGGACCAAGATTTACGAATCGATGGTTAAGGGTGAAAACACCCTGGAAGCCGGGACACCGGCAAGTTTTGACGTATTGACGAATGAAATTCGTGGATTGGCACTGAACATGCAATTGGAGAAAAGGAGAATCTGACCCGTCACCTTCGGGTTGGCCGATTCCTGGCTCACTCTTCAGTCCTGAAACTTTTCATTTTTCACAGTTAATCCAAATTCCTAACGAGGAAAAACGCCAATGGCAACCGCAGAAAGCTCCTACGATCGGATCAATGATTATGCTTCTGTAAAAATCAGTTTGGCGCGACCGCACGATATCCGCAGCTGGTCGTTTGGCGAAGTCAAAAAACCGGAAACCATCAACTACCGGACCTACCGTCCCGAAAAAGACGGTCTTTTTTGCGAGCGGATTTTCGGACCGGAAAAGGACTGGGAATGCGCCTGCGGCAAGTACCGCGGAATGAAGTACAAAGGAATGATCTGTGACCGGTGCGGTGTCAAAGTGACCCATTCCAGAGTTCGCCGCAAACGGATGGGACACATCGAACTGGCTGCTCCCGTTGTGCACATCTGGTTTTTCAAGGCCATGCCCAGTCGCCTCGGAAACCTGCTGGACATGAAAACTACCAGCCTGGAAAAGGTGATCTACTTCCAGGACTATGTCGTGGTCAACAAGGGCACCACCGACCTCGAAAATCAGCAACTCCTTACCGAGGAGGAGTACCGTGAAGCACGCAACCAGTATGGTGAAGACAGCTTCGAAGCCGAAATGGGTGCTGAAGCGGTTCGCAAACTTCTTAACGGGCTGGACCTGGTCAAACTGTCGGAAGACCTGCGTGAGGAAATGGGCACCACCAATTCCAAGCAAAAACGCAAGGACCTCACCAACCGGCTGAAAATCGTCGAGTCCATCCGTGACAGTGACAACAAGCCGGAGTGGATGGTGCTGGATGTGATTCCAGTCATACCTCCCGACCTGCGTCCCCTGGTTCTGCTGGATTCCGGCAACTTTGCAACCAGTGACCTGAATGATCTTTATCGTCGGATTATCAACCGGAACAATCGCCTGCGGAAACTGGTGGACCTGAATGCTCCGGAAGTCATCATCCGTAACGAAAAACGGATGCTTCAGCAGTCGGTAGATGCCCTGTTCGACAACAACCGTTGCAAGCGACCGGTGCTGGGAAGCAGCAATCGTCCACTGAAATCCCTGACTGACATGATCAAGGGAAAGCAGGGGCGTTTTCGTGAAAACCTTCTTGGAAAGCGGGTTGATTACTCTGCCCGGAGTGTCATCGTTGTCGGTCCACGCCTGAAACTTCACCAGTGCGGACTTCCCAAGAAGATCGCTCTGGAACTCTACCAGCCATTCATCATTCGCAAGCTCAAGGAACTCGGTCATGCCGATACCATCAAGAGCGCAAAGAAAATGCTCGAAAGAAAGGATGAAGAAGTCTGGGACATCCTCGATTCGGTGATTCAGAATCATCCCGTTCTTTTGAACCGGGCACCTACCCTGCACCGGATGGGTATTCAGGCATTTGAGCCGATCCTGGTGGAGGGTAACGCAATCAACCTGCACCCGTTGGTCTGCAAAGGATTCAACGCTGACTTTGATGGCGACCAGATGGCCGTTCACCTGCCGCTTTCCATCGAGGCGCAGGTCGAGGCGCATACTCTGATGCTGTCGACCAACAACATTTTTGCTCCGTCCAACGGTAAACCGATCATGAGTCCTTCTCAGGACACGGTGATGGGCTGCTACTTTATCTCCCTGATGCTGCCAAACCGCAAAGGGGAGGACATGGTCTTTTCTTCCCTGGAAGAGGCGGATTTCGCTTTCTCCCAGGGTGTGATCGACATTCACGCCAAGATCAAGGTTCGGCTGCCCGAAGGTCAGTACTGCCGCTCTGACGACAAGGAAGAGGAGCGAATCGGTCCGGGTGCAATTGTGGAAACATCCTACGGGCGGATCATGTTCAACATGATGCTTCCTGAAGGAATGGACTATTACAACTACCGGATGAAAAGTGGTGACCTGGCGAATGTGATTTCGGACTGCTACCAGGTACTGGGACGTCAGAAGACGATCGACCTGCTGGATGACATGAACCAGCTCGGATTCCGGGAAAGCACCCGCAGTGGACTCTCCTTTGCGACCGACGACCTGGTGACACCTGACTCCAAGGACACCGTAATCGGAAATGCCGAAAAAGAAGTCCTCAAACTGACCAAGCTGTACGAACGTGGCGTGATTACCGAAAAGGAACGCTACAACAAGGTACTGGAGAACTGGACACACGCCCGGGAAGAAATCACCCGGGACATGAAGACCGTGATGGAAGGTGACGTCCGGGGCGACACTGGATATGTGAACCCTGTATTTTTGATGGCCGACTCGGGTGCACGGGGTGGTATCGAGCAGATTCGACAGCTCGCAGGCATGCGGGGTTTGATGGCCAAGCCAAGTGGCGAGATCATCGAGAACCCGATCAAGGCAAACTTCCGTGAAGGCCTGAGCGTACTGGAGTACTTCTCTTCGACACACGGTGCCCGTAAGGGTCTGGCGGACACGGCATTGAAAACAGCCGACTCCGGATACCTGACTCGAAAACTTGCAGACGTCGCTCAGAACGTGGTAGTCACACTCGACGATTGCGGAACCACCCAGGGCATTACCAAGGGAGTGGTTTACCGCGGTGAAAAGGTCGAAGTACGGCTTTCCGAAGCCATCAACGGACGGGTCAGCCGACAGAACATTGTCAACCCGGTCACGGACGAAGTCATTGTTCGCGAGAACCAGATGATCACGCCCGAAATTGCCCGCAAGATCGAGGGCATGGGCCTGGAAAAAATCCAAATCCGCAGCCCGATGACGTGCGATGCTCCACTGGGTGTCTGCCGTCGGTGCTACGGGATGGACATGTCCACCGGTTCACTCGTCGAAGAAGGAATGGCAGTCGGAATCATCGCAGCCCAGAGTATCGGCGAACCGGGTACCCAGTTGACGATGCGTACCTTCCACATCGGTGGTGTGGCACGAACGGACACTGAAGAAAACCACAAGAAAAACCGAAAAGGTGGTGTGGCGCAGTTCATCCGAATGCGATTTGTCACCAACGACCAGGGGGACAACATCGTTCTTTCGCGAAACGGTGAAATCGCGATCTGCGACGCCAAGGGGCGGGAAATCGAAAAGCACTCCGTTCCTGCGGGTGCCATCCTCAAGGTCGAAGAAGGCCAGACCGTCAAAGCCAATACCAAAATCTGTGAATGGAATCCGTTCGCGATTCCAGTCCTCGCCGAGGTTTCCGGGCGTGTCCGCTACGATGATATCGTTGAGGGCGAGACGATGGGAACCGAAAAAGATGATGCCACGGGCACAGTCCGAAAAACCATTATCGAACACAAGGGAGAGCTGCACCCACAGATTGTCATCGAAGACGAAAATGGCAAGCCACTCGATTTTTATTACCTGCCGGAACGGGCCTACATCCTCGTCGAAGAGGGTGAGACGATTTCCGGTGGTACCGCGGTCGCGGAAACGCCACGGGAAGCATCCGGAACCTCGGACATCACCGGTGGTCTTCCCCGGGTGACCGAAATTTTCGAAGCTCGAAAGCCCAAGGATCCGGCTGTGATTGCCGAGATCGAGGGCGAAGTCGAATTGCTCCAGGAGAAACGGCGAGGCAAGCGGGTTGTCCTGATTCGAAATACCGAGTCGGGAATGGAAGTTGAGCACACGGTGCCGCCTGGAAAACGCTTGCTGGCTCAAACCGGCGATTATGTCAAAGCGGGTCAGGCCCTGATTGATGGTCCCATTGTGCCCCATGACATCCTGCACGTTTCAGGTGAGGAAGCTGTCCAGGACTACCTGCTCCACGAGGTTCAGAGCGTTTATCGGAGCCAAAGGGTAACCATCAACGACAAGCACCTCGAGATCATCGTGACCCGCATGTTGCGAAAAGTCAAAATCGAAACGCCCGGGGATACCAATCTCCTTCCCGGGCTGGTTTGCGACCGTTTTGATTTCCGACAGGTCAACCAGGAATTGTCAAAATGCCTCAAGATCTCCGAAATCGGAGACAGCCATTTTACCCTCGGTCAGATTGTTCCCAAAGATCATATCGAAGAGATCAATACCAAGATCGAAGAAGAGGGTGGCACCCCGGCAAAAGGCTCCAAACCCAAACCGGCAACAGCCAGTACCCAGCTGCTTGGGATTACCAAGGCTTCGGTCCAAAGTTCCAGCTTCATTTCGGCTGCCAGTTTCCAGGAAACCACCAAGGTTCTGACAGAAGCCGCCCTTTCCGGAAAGACCGACAATCTGGTCGGCCTGAAGGAAAACGTGATCCTGGGACACCTGATTCCGGCAGGAACCGGCTTCCGCTCCTTCCAGGAATCGGAAGTCCGTTACAACCTGCAAATCATGCCCGATTCGCAGGTTTCCGCCATGGGCGGCGAAGAAAGCTACCCGTTGCTGGATGCGGCACCCGAAAATACCTCCGGAGATACCCGGCCCCCTGCCCCGCCTTCCGGTCCTACCGGCCTGGAGCAGATTTTTGGTGGGGGAGAGAACCTGGGCGAATAGTCCGGGTGGTTAATGACACAATTTCACCCCGAAACCGCCGGAGCCTTGACAAATGGAATCTGGTCCGTATCGTGGGATGTTTCCCCAAACTGTTGGAAAAATAGAAATTAGATGCCAACCATCAATCAGCTTGTAAGAAAGCGACGAAAACAAAAGCGAAAGTTCACCAAGGCGCCTGTTTTGGACAAATGTCCTCACAAACAGGGAGTCTGCCTGCAGGTTCGCACCATGACTCCGAAAAAGCCGAATTCGGCACTTCGGAAGATTACCCGTGTTCGACTGTCGAACAAGAAAGAGGTAACCGTATACATTCCGGGCGAAGGCCACAATTTGCAGGAACACTCGATTGTTCTGGTTCGTGGTGGCCGGGTACGTGACCTCCCCGGTGTGCGTTACCAGGTGGTCCGGGGTGCTCAGGACACACTGGGTGTGGAAAACCGGAAACAGTCCCGCAGCCGTTACGGAACCAAGAGGTAACCGCTCGGTAAATTAACTGCCAGGGACTGTCGGTGATTGACTGCCAGGGACTGTCGGTGATTAACTGTCAGGGACTTCTCCGGTAGCCTGATTCATGTCTCTCTCCAGAATACTGGTCGGGTAGGCAAGAAAGACGGGCAAGCAAGGAAGACGGTCGGAATCATTGAAGTCAGTTGTCAACGAAACTGATTTCAGATCGTAGCAACAAACCAAGAAACCTATTAACCAGACAATCGTTGCCAAAGGGCAACCAGCAAAACGTCGCGAACAGGCGACGAATCACGTGGAGCAAAAATGGGCCGAATTACAGCCAGCCGCACATCCCTCAAGGGTGACCCAAGATACGATTCGATTCTCGTTTCCAAGTTCATCAACAACCTGATGTGGGATGGAAAAAAGACCGTTGCACAACGGGTGTTCTACGATGCCCTGGATGAGATCAAAAAACGACTGCCAAACGAGGACGAGCTGGAGGTCTTCGTACAGGCGGTAGAGAATGTCAAACCGTTTATCGAAGTTCGCTCCAAGCGGGTTGGTGGTGCGGCCTACCAGGTTCCCATGCAGGTCAACAAAACCCGTCAGCAGTCTCTGGCCATTCGCTGGCTGCTGATGGCGATCCGCGAAAAGAAGGGACGCCCCACTCATCTGAAACTGGCTGACGAGCTGGTTGCGGCATTCAACAAGGAAGGTGTTGCGATCAATCGGCGGGAAAACGTTCACCGTATGGCGGATGCCAACAAGGCATTTGCGCACTTCGCCTGGTAGTTCAATCATTCCATCCAGCCACGACCAACGCCGTGGCTATTTTTATGCGCCCATGTCTGAAAAAATGTTTAAAAGATTCAGCCAGGTCGCAGAGACATTCAGCGAGGTGTTTGGGGCCTCGACCGGCAACGTGTCGAACGGCAGCGTGATGGCGCAAGCCAATGGCAAGAGACCAGTGAATTCGCTGCCCTGACATCCCCGCCCGGTTCCTCATTTCCGGCACCTACCCGATCGATTTCAGGCATTAAACAGAATCCAGTCAGAGAGAAGCACGATGGCAGACCGAAAGCTTGAAAACCTGCGGAACATCGGAATTATCGCCCACATTGACGCAGGCAAAACGACGGTAACCGAACGCCTGCTTTTTCTCAGCGGTTCCAAGCACCGGGTCGGTCGTGTGGATCACGGCAACACCGAAACCGATGAGGATGAAGAAGAGCAGAATCGCGGGATCACCATCTACTCGGCCTGCGTGACCTTTGAATGGAAACAGGCGGCCATCAACCTGCTCGATACACCAGGCCATGTCGACTTTACCGCAGAAGTTGAGCGTTGCCTGCGAGTTCTTGATGGTGCCGTCGTCGTGTTCAGCGCTCGCGAAGGAGTCGAGGCCCAGAGTGAAACGGTCTGGAAACAGGCGGATAAGTACTCCGTTCCACGAGTGGCCTTCATCAACAAGATGGATCGCGAGGGCGCCAGTTTTTCGGGTGTCCTGGAACAGATGAAAACCAGGCTGGCAGCCAACCCGGTTCCCATCCAGATGCCGGTCGGTGAGGGACCGGAACACGTCGACAATGCCTTTCGAGCTGTCATCGACTTGATCGAGATGAACATGCTGGTCTTTGATACTTCAGAAAAAGTAGAGGGCCGCGAGTTCGAAACCCAGCCGATCCCGGAAGATCACCTGGAAGAGGCCGAACTGAGACGAATCGAATTGCTGGATGCCCTCAGCAGTGAATCGGATGAATTGATGGAGCTGGTGCTGGAAGAGAAACCGGTTCCAACGGAGTTGATCCACCAGGTGCTGCGGAAGGCAACCCTGAAACGGACGCTCCAGCCGGTTCTGTGCGGATCAGCGCTTCATGGAATCGGGGGCCAGCAGATTCTCGATTCGGTCTGGAATTACCTTCCCAGCCCTCTCGACCGCCCGCCCGTGGAAGGGGAAAACCCGAAGCGGTCCAAGAATCGCGAAGTCAGGAAACCGAGCCCCCAGGAACCGTTCTGCGGACTGGTTTTCAAGATCCTCCCCGCCAAGACAGGGGACCTGTACTGGATACGGGTTTACTCGGGAACTTTGAAGGCCAACTCACGGGCCCTCTGCCCTGGAAAGGACAAGAAGGAAAACATCGCCCAACTTTGGCAGATCCACGCCACCAAGAAGGATCGTGAGGGACAGGTCGATGAAGTCAGCTGTGGTGATATCGTGGGTCTGATCGGCCCCCGGTTCGCCGTCACAGGCGACACACTTTGCGATGGCAAGGCTCCCATTTTGCTTGAGAACATCGAGTTTCCCGAATCGGTCATTGAAATGGCCATCGAGGCGGAGTCGACAGCAGACCGTAAGAAGCTGGCGGACACCCTCGAGATGCTCAAACGGCAGGATCCGACTTTCCGAGCCCAGGAGAACGAGGAAACCGGTCAGACGCTGATTGCCGGCATGGGTGAATTACACCTGGAGGTAATCAAAAATCGGCTGCTGCGGGACTTCAACCTGAACGTCAAGGTTCACAAACCCCGGGTCAGCTACCGGGAAACGATCGGTGGTGCGGCAGAAGTGACTGGCGAATGCCATCGCCTGGTGGCCGGTCAACAACTTTTTGCAAAATTGAAACTGAAAATGGAACCTGCGGATCATGTCGAAGGGGTCCAGATTCGCAACCGGCTACCCGAAGACAAGCTGCCCGCATCTTTCGTGGAAGCAGTGATGGAGCAATTGAATTCGCGTAGCGAAGGAGGCGGTCCCATTGGCAGTTTCCCTCTTACCAAGCTTCGCCTGACGATCCTCGACTGTGAAATCGATCCCGAACAATCCAATGAAATGGCCTTCAGCATCGCAGCCGGAGAGGCTTTTGAAAATGCCTTACGCCACGGCGGCCCGGTTCTGCTGGAACCGGTCATGAAACTGGTCATCACCACTCCGGACGAATATTACGGAGACTTTGTGGGGGACCTCGCACAGCGAAGGTCCCGAATCGTCAATACAAACAACCTGGTTGGGGGGGTTACCAGTATCGAGGCCAACGCCCCCCTGGCGGAACTGTTTGGCTATTCCAACTCGCTGAGAAGCATGAGCCAGGGGCGTGCCGGATCCTCAATGGAACCCCTTGGCTACGAGCCTGCTCCTGAATCAGAAGGGGAAAAGTTCGGAATGATCTGAGCCCCCTCCCCCACTCCGACGAATTTAACATCCAGCACTTTGGGGAATCGTGAAACCAGATCAGACCTTCAGAAGAGGGGCAACTGCGATGCCGCGGCCCCTTCCGGGGCCAACCATTCGCACCCCTGCGAACCGGTTTCCTCCACCAGCAATCGCTCTCCAACATCATCCCGACTGGCCACGTGGAGGGGAATCTGCTCACCCAGGATTCGCCGGTGGGTTTCGATGGCGACCCGGGGACTGTTGTTTTCCTCGGAAAGATGACACAGGCAGGCCCATTGCAGACGGGCAGGCCCCGGCCGCAGCAGCGTTTCCCGC
>JAYZFP010000035.1:0-25519 GCA_036336715.1 Planctomycetota bacterium | reverse complement strand
GATCTGCGATTCCCAGGGCTTTGGACGCCAGAAAGGTCAAACCGCCATGTACCGGGGAGTCGAATACCGCTCCTACATGCTTCGCAAGGTCATGCTGGAAATCGCAGTCAACGATGACTTCCTGGAAAAGACCATCGAGATTGTTTCCCAGGCGGCCCGGACGGGACCGGAAGGGACCATCGGGGACGGAAAGATCTTCGTCATGCCGCTCGAAGAAACCATTCAGATCAGCCCCGAAAAGCGGGGGCCGAGCGCCGTTTAGCCGATCACGCATGCCGAGGTTTCGCGAGCGGAACGACCTTCGGCCGGGAATCGAATTCGTCCAGTGTCGCCCGGTATTCACCCGGCAACCACTCAAAGAACGTATTGCAAAAAGAATGCCTTACGAAAGGCAAACTGCTCAGCCTGCTGCCGCTTGCCCGAACTCGGTTCTCCTGCGTCCCAACTGTCCCTGAAGACGGGCCACGATACTGCTGTGCATCTGGCTGACGCGACTTTCACTCAAATCAAGTGTCGCACCGATCTCTTTCATCGTCAGTTCTTCATAATAATAAAGAATGATGATCAACCGCTCGTTTCGATTCAGCCCCTTGGTTACCAACCGCATCAGGTCGTTTTTCTGCACGCGACGAGTCGGGTCCTCTCCCTTTTTGTCTTCCAGGATGTCTATTTCACGAACATCCTTGTAGCTGTCTGTTTCGTACCACTTCTTGTTCAGCGAGATCAGGTTGACAGCATTTGCCTCGGAGATCATCTTTTCAAGCTCCGGAAGCGAAATTTCCATCTGGACGGCCAACTCTTCGTTGGTCGGTGTTCGGCCGTGCTTTCTTTCCAGCTGCTTGGTCGCTTCGGCCAGCTTGCTGGCTTTGGAACGTACCAGGCGGGGCACCCAGTCCATGGTTCGCAGCTCATCAAGGATCGCACCTCGGATCCGGGGAACACAGTAGGTTTCAAACTTGACACCGCGATTCAGATCAAAAGCAAGAATGGCATCCATCAGGCCAAAGATGCCAGCTGAAATCAGGTCGTCCAACTCGACGCCTTCAGGAAGTCGCTGCCAGATTCTCTCACCGTTGTACTTGACCAGGGGCAAATACCGTTCAATCAGACGGTTTCGCAATTGTTTGTTGGTGGTGTCTTTCTTGAATTCTTCCCAGACCTTGAGAATCTCATCTTTATCAGCAACTGCAGTAGTAGCCATACATCTTCCGTGAAAAACACGGTCCTTCCTTGATACCTTTTCGTTGCTGGCAAAAAGGATTGCCAGCAATCAAACTTCCAACCCGGACCCCGGCCAGGAGTTGGGACTACCCCAACTTCTGTATCGGCAGCCGCTCCACCATCCTTTGACGAAAAACGGCAATTTCGGATCACGACAAACACACAATCGTCACGACCCCTCCAGGCCAACCCCCTACCAACAGATCACGCAGCCTCCGCAACAACCCCAGGTCGCAGCAAAACCTCTCCAACCTTTCGTAGCTCAAAACCGCTGCAAACCTCGTCACGACTCAGCACGTTCAACTCAAACATCCATGCCCGGATGGACTCACTGACCCAACTGCGGATCCTTGAATCCACCACCAACACTGGCTCACCGCCCGGCTGGCGACCTTTCCCGATCTCGTTGATTTCCCTGGCAAACCACTCGAATTCATTCCTGCCGAATTCCAGTGCTCCACCCTGCCGACCCTCGCTTTCCGATTGTCGGACCAGGCGATCCTCCACCGAACTGCTGAATTCCACGAATTCGAGCACCCGGCTTTCCGAGACCCGCGAACAGATCCCACGTGACAGCTTGCGACGAACCAGTTCCACCAGTTCGTCGATCTGACTGGTTTGCGGAGAGTAGTCTCCAAGCGTCTCCAGAATCAATGCCAATTGCCGGATCGAAACCCGTTCCGCCAGAAGTTTTTTCAAAACCTGCTGAACGTCGGAAAGCGACATCTTTGCCGGAATCAATTCCTGGACAACCAAAGGCGAATATTTCCTCACCTCGTCAACCAACTGGCCAGCACAATCCCTGGTAAACAGGTCCGAAGAATACTCCAGCGCCTTGCGTTCGAGAATCTCGACAATCACCTCGCATGGCGTCAGAACCCGGTAACTAAAAAACTCCGCCCGATGCTCCTGGCTGGCTTCTATCCAGACACAATCCCCCAGTTCACCGCTCGCCTGCCTGCCACGCAGCGGCGCTTTTACATTTCCGCCATCCACCGCCAGCAACCCCTTCGGCTGAACCTCGGATTCGCAGACAATCTCGCCATGGATGAGCACCTGGAAATGATAGGGCTCGAGGGAAATATCATCACTGATCCTGACCTTCGGCAGGATAAATCCGAATCGTTCGAGAATTCGCTTGCGCAGCTCGCTGACATCGGAAAACAGGGTCCCTCCCTGGCTGGGATCTGCCAGGCGAACCACCTCAACGCCCAACCGGACCTCGACAGGATCCACCCTCAACAGGGATTCAAACTTGCGATCCTTCTGCCTTGCCTGAGTCTCGGCCAGCCTGGCCTGCTGCTCCTGCTCAAGCCCCTGGCGTTCCTCTTCGCGGATCCGGACCTGGGTTCGATAACCAAAGACAAAACAGACGCCACCGATCAGGAGCAGAGGCACAAGGGGCAACCCGGCGAAAGCGAGCGCCAAAGTCCCGACACCAGCTATGTAAAACACCCTCGGATCAGCACCGAGCTGGGTCACCATCTCCTCGGAAACACTGCGATCCCTGTTCCCTCGCGACATCAGAACGCCTGCGGCAACCGCCACCAGAAACGCTGGCAACTGGCTGGCCAAACCGTCCCCAATGGTCAGCTTGGTGTACAGGGTAAAGGCCGAGGAAAAGTCCATTCCGGCAAACAGCCCAATCGCCAACCCGCCGACAATATTCACCATCGTAATGACCAGGCCGGCAACCGCATCGCCTCGAACGAACCTCCCGGCCCCATCCATCGCCCCGAGAAAATCCGCTCGCTCCTGCAAGTCTTCCCGCTGCTCTCTGGCCTGCCCGGCATCGATGATCCCGGACTTCAGATCGGCATCAATGGAAAGCTGCTTACCCGGCATTCCATCGAGGGCGAACCGGGCAGCGACTTCGCTGATCCTCGAAGAACCCTTGGTGACCACAACAAATTGAACGATAAAGACAATCGCAAAAATCACCAGGCCGACCTCGACCTGGCTCCCCATGACATACTCGCCGAAACTCCGGATCAAACCGCCAGCAGCGAGATCTGCCGACTCGGTGGCATTGCTCAGAATCAAACGTGTTGTTGAAATATTAAGGACCAGGCGGCCCAATGTCGAAACCAGCAGAATGGCAGGGAAAACAGTCAGCTCGGCTGTCGACTTTGCCAGCAGTGCTGCCGACAGGATCATGATGGCCAAAATCATGTTCGCCGCCAGCAGCAAATCGATGATTCCTGTAGGCAAAGGTGTCAGGATGACAAACAGTCCTGCCAGAATTGCGAATGGTACGGCCCATTCCTGCCATTTCCTGAAACCGGGCATGATCGGTTCACCCATGAAACTTTAATGTTATTCGTGTTCTTTTCATAAAGAACAACAAAAAAGAACACTAGGAAAAACCGGACCGCCGGTCCAGCCAGAAATCCAACTCGAGCCGATGCCCCGGGGAACAATGAACACACCCAAGCCTGTCCAGAAAAAGGGTGCCAGCGAAACCGGAAGCCCGAGGCTCTCGAACGGGCCGAACCCGGAGCCCCAAACCACCCCTGCCGAAAAACAGTTCCCCAAGGTCCCCATGTCAGCTCCCCGTTTCTGGCATGGCATGCGTTTCACGACTTATCTCAAGCTCCTTTGGCGGGGCCGTTTCCGCATCCATTTCCTGGGACTGGGGATGTGCATCGCGATCCTTTTCTTCAGTGCTATCAACTCCGTACTGGCAGCCGTGCAGGCACTGGTCTTTGGACGCCGAATCCGGAAAACCGAAATCAGCCAACCACCGGTTTTCATTGTCGGCCACTGGCGGAGCGGAACGACCCTCGTCCATGAACTGATGAACCTGGACGAAGAAATGGCAGCTCCAACCACCTACGAATGCTTTACGCCCAGCCACTTCCTGATTTCCAGCTGGCTCCTCAAGCCATTGGTGGCTTTGGTAATTCCCGGCACTCGCCCGATGGACAACATGGAGTCCGGTGCCGACCGTCCCCAGGAAGACGAGTTTGCCATCTGCGCCCTCGGCGCCCCCTCCTCCTATGAGTCAATGGCCTTTCCCAACCTTCCCCGCCCCAACCAGGAATTGATCGACATGAAAGAGGTTGATCAACAGAAACGGGAAACACTGGCTCGGGCGATCCTGTTTTTTGCCCGTTCCCTGACGGCTCGCTGGGGAAAAAGACTTCTTTTCAAATCACCGACCCACACAGGCCGGATCGAATTCCTGAGACAACTTTTCCCGGGAGCCAAGTTCCTGCACATTTCCCGCGACCCAGCCAGTGTCATTCCCTCCACTGTCCGGCTATGGACGCGTCTGGACCAGGTAAACGGATTCCAGATTCCGAGGTATGACCAGGAATCCCTCGAAAAACATGTGGGAGAAACTTTTGCACGCATGTACCGTGCCTTTGACCAGCAAACCGACGAGCAGAATGAAGACGTGTACACCCTTCGCTATGAATCAATCGTGGAAAACCCTGTGGAAGCACTCCGGCAAGCTTACGACAACCTCCAACTCGAGGGGTTTGAGCAACTGGAACCCAAAATACGGAATTACATGCAGGACCGGTCGGATTACAGGAAAAACCAGCATTCGCTGAATGACGGGCTTCGCCAGATCATCAACCACAACTGCCGGGAGTACCAAGAAAAATACGGCTACCCTCCGGTTCCCTGAACGGGCCAGCAACCTGCCCAGCTCGAGGCGTCACAAAAGACAAATGACGTAAATCCATAACAGGCTGTCACTTAGAGCAAACACCTGGCAAATGATCCGGCATTTGCCATAAAAGCTTTCCAAACAAGCACTTACAACCGTCGCCCGGTCCGAACCGCACCGTCTGGCAAGACCTTTTCATTGACTTTAATCCTTATGAGACCTACACTTGTGACTGATCGAACCCCCGAGAGCTGGTGAGCCATGACAAAAAAGACCAAGAAGGAGATTGTGAAGACAATTTCAAACGAAATTGGTCTGACCCAGCTCAAAACCAAGGAGATCGTGCAAAAGACCTTTGACGCCATCGTGGATATCCTGGTCCAGGAAGGCAGGATCGAACTGAGGAAATTTGGCGTCTTCCAGGTCAAAAAAAGAGCAGCCCGAAAAGCCCGCAATCCACGGACCGGTGAAAAGGTCGAAGTCGCGGAAAAATTCGTCGTCACGTTCAAACCTGGCAAGGAAATGGAAGAACGTGTCAAAGCACTTGAGGAAAAAGCTCTCAAGGAAAAAGCCCTGGAGGAGATGCGTGCCGGCGACAGCGAAATCACCGCGACGCAGGCGAACCCTCCGGCGGCACCGGACACTCCGGAAACTGTGGCACCCGGACAGGCCCCGGCGAACCACCCTGCGGCCCTGTCTCCAGAATCCCCCTCAGGCACCCCGGCTCCCGGCCAGCCAGGATCCGAATCCACCAGCGACAAGCCATCCTTCCCCCAGTGATCCCCTCTGGTGAACCACCTGCCTGTAAAAAGGAGTGGGAGCGTAACCCCTGAAGAGCGGCGGCACCCCCTGAACAAGTGCCAGGCATCTCCCCGGAAAAGCAGCCAAATGCCGAACCGCTACAACTGCTGTCAACGCAATCACTTTTCAATTGAGATGACTGCCTGAATACAATCGGGCTTGATCCGGGGACGCTTTTCCCTGAAATTTCGCAGTCCCGACTCCCGGAGAGTCTTCCCGGAAACGCTCAGCAGCGGCCCTTTTGCGTGCCAACCAGGAATTTCAAAATAAATCGACTTTAACGATTAAACTTTTGGCATCACTTCTGACGAAGATACCATCATAAAGAAATTCACGCGTAACTGCGTTTTTATTGTCATTGGAGGATTCAAAATGCGTCGGCTTATCCTCGCCACGCTTTTGGGCATTTTGATCAGCTCAAACGTCGGATGTTTTCTACCTGCTTACTCTGCTGATCCAGCTCGCCGAGCAAGACAATTGATTTTCACCTCGGAGAACCTGAGGGGGCTTCATGATGACTGGGAAAGATTCTGGTTTCTCGACCAGCCCGATCACATGAAACACCATCACATTCATGGTGGCCTGATTTAGTCCAACTGTTTTTGCCCGACGGGGCTCGCCTGCTGCTGACTTTACCCAGGCACCCCGGCCGACAAAAAACCAGAGCCAATTGGATGCGGCGGATCTTTCAAGGAAGAAAGCTCCGCCGCTGTCTATGCGCCTGCCTGAAAAGTAGTACTGCCGCTTTGAAATACGGCCACGAATTCTCCCCTGGGTTCCCCGGGAGCTGCCAGGTTCAAGTCCAGCCAGCAGGAAATCCTCGAACGCCCCGGAACACTTGCCAACGGCTCACCCGGAAGCCATAGTGGCAGTTTAAAACGGACCGCCCCACCCGGGCAAATTCACCCGCAACCTCCCAACGACAGCGACCGTCTACCATGAGAGTCCTTTCCGGAATCCAGCCGACAGGCCGATTTCACTGGGGAAATTATTTTGGCGCCATCCGCCAGTATATCGACCTGCAGGATGAAGACGAAAGTTATTACTTTATCGCCAACCTGCATTCCCTGACCACCATCAATGACAGCCAACAACTGGGGGAACTGACCCGGCACGCAGCCCTGGACCTGTTGGCGCTGGGACTCGACCCCGACCGGGCAATCCTTTTTAACCAGTCGGATGTACCGGAAATCTCGGAACTCTGCTGGCTGCTGATGACACAGACCCCGATGGGTCTGCTGGAAAGATGTGTTTCCTTCAAGGACAAAGTCCAGAAAGGGATCTCCGCCAACGCCGGCCTGTTCACCTACCCCGTCCTGATGTCGGCCGACATCCTCGGCTATGATTCGGATGTGGTTCCGGTTGGGCAGGACCAGGTACAGCACATCGAGGTCTGCCGGGACATCGCCGGGTCGTTCAATCACAAGTATGGCGAGGTCTTTGTCCTTCCCAAGCCGAAAGTACTCGAGGCGACAGCCAAAGTCCCCGGTACCGATGGCGAAAAGATGTCCAAGAGCTATTACAACACCATCGGCATCTTTGAAGAAGCGGGACCGTTGAAGAAAAAAATCATGCGGATCGCCACCGATTCCCGGCCGATGGAAGAGCCTAAGGAACCGGAAACCGATCACCTCTACCAGCTTTATTCGCTTTTTGCACCCGATGAACAGCGGGAGGAACTGGCCGCCGTCTACAGAACCGGTGGGTTTGGCTACGGTGACGTCAAAAAGAAACTGCTGGCGGCCGCAACCGAATACTTTGCCGATGCGAGTGAAAAGCGGAAGGAGCTGGAGGCACGGCCGGAGGAGGTACGGGAAATCCTGGGCGATGGCGCTTCGAGGGCCCGAAAAAAAGCGGGCGAGGTCCTGCTGCGGGCCCAGAGGGCCTGTGGTGTCAAATAAACCGGTCTGCAAACCAAAAGGTCCCTGAACAGGTAAAACGGATGAATGTCTTTGGGATTGGAACGGACATCACCGAGACGTCACGCATCTCCGGGATGATCGAGAAACATGGTGAGATCTTTCTCGATCGCGTCTACACACCGCGGGAGCAGGAGTACTGCGGAATTCGCAAAGCGGCCGTCCAGCATTACGCGGGGCGGTGGGCGGCCAAGGAAGCCATCCTCAAGTCAATGGGAACGGGTTGGGCCAGGGGGATTCACTGGACCGATATCGAAATCGTCAACCGGATGGGTGGAGCCCCCTACGTGGAACTCCATGGAGAAGCGACCACTGTCTGCTCCGAACTGGGCATCGAAAAAATCCTGATCTCGATTTCGCACTGCCAGCAGTACGCGACCGCGTTTGCAACGGCCCTCAGCTGAACCTGGAGTGGCGGTCCCGGGTGTTTCCGGAGAAGGGAATTGGAGAAGCGATTCCTTCTCCGGGATGCAAAAAAACCGCGGGTCCGTCCCGACCCGCGGTTTGCAAATTCAAGCCATGCCCGCGGGCAGAACCTCAGTTCTCCTCGTCATCATCATTGTCCACCAGGGCAGACGCCAACCCTCCCACGGCAGCGCCATTGGTAAAGGGATTCAGAGGACCACCACTGACGTTATTGTTGTAAACCAGTGTGCCCGTGAACCCGGCAACAAAGCCGCCCAAATCGGCCCAGAATTTCCCATTGCCGCGGGCGACCACGTCCCCCTCGAAGATATCATTCTGAGCATTCCAGTAGACCACCGTCGATTTCCCCAGGGCCAGTGCCCCCAGCACCAGGGATCGATCGTCTTCAGTCAGTTCCCGGGAAGCCAGCGCTTGGGTCACCTGCCGGTCAATTTCCGCCTCAAAGGACTTGAGGTCGGGACTGAGCAGCATGGCCTGCTCGAGGTTCTGCAGGGCCGATTGCAGGGGGCATTGCCGGCAACCGATTTCTGCAGGCTTTGCAGGTAACCGTAGCCGTCCCGCGTCATGACCTCCATGTCGACCAGGGCCTGCTTCGCCGGCAAAAAGCCGGAAGCTGGCAGATCATAAACCCTGGAGAGAAAGAGGCAGGCATCCAGATAGGCCTTGCTCGGCTCGGTGATCGTGCCGCTTCGTTTTTTCAGGGTAATGTCACCGAAACTCTTGCGGCCCGGCCGTTTGCGAACGAAGAGGTCGGAACCTTCCCCGCTCAGATCCCCTTCGGCGGAGCGTCCCGGCTTCTTGCGAACGATCTTGTCATTGGAATGTCGCAAAGCGGGCAGCCGCAGATCGAGGTCGGCCGTCAGGTAATCGAGCAACCGGTTGTGAGCGACTCCCACGCCAGCCAGGGGGTTGATTTCCCGGTTACCATCATTGCAGTCTCCCCCGCCGATGCCGGGACAAGCTTCCTCCGGAGAACCGGTGCAGGCATGCCAGGCCTTGGCAATCACCAGGGTCTGGTCCTCACCCATGGAAATCAGCGTCACGGCACGCATCCCATAGTCGGTCTCAAAGGTCACGTAATGGTACTGGTTTTCCTTCTGAAAAATCCTCACCAGGTCACCTTTTTGACCCCAGATCAATTCGATGCCACGGGGTTTGCAGCGACAGGGCTCCGTGCAGGTCGCTCCGCAGCCTTCGCACTGCACAATCTCCGCTTGGTCATCGAGGCGGATTCCCCGGTTGGAACGGGTGCTGTTATGGGGATTTGCAGACGTGGCATCCTTGTCATCGATTATGTCGATGCCCGAAACCGGGTCATTGTTCTGGACGCCCTCCTTCTTGCGGCTGACATCAGGACTGGGTGGGAATAGGAGGACGACCACGCCCTCCTTGCTGCCCTGCAGAACCGCCACAAAGACCTCCTCACAAAATCCCCTTTGCTCCACCCCACTGTAGAGCTGGACCAATTCCGGACTCGGTGCGAGGCCAGATTTGGGCCAAAAGCGTTTGTCATCGCCGTACTGAAGACTGGCGATGGAAATCCGCTGGAAACCGGAGTCCACCGTGGAAGAATCACGGGCTTGCTTGAGTTCCTCCTGAATCGCGAACAGGGGCACCGCAGATGCCGCAGCGAGCATCCCGAACAGGAAAAGGAGAGAAAAGGATCGAGGGGGGTAACTCATGTTGAAAAACCTTGAATAAAAGGAGAGGGAAAAGAGGTGGTTCCTGGAAAAGCAATCGCCGTGCCAAACGGGAGGGACACTTTTTTTCCGGAAATCCGGTGCCCCCACTGAATCAAAATGAGACCGCCCCTTCCATTTTGAGATCCCGACCCCGCAACTCAACAAAGCACGCCTGCGGCAATTCGAACCCCTCTCAATCGAAGCCCACGCAACCCGGCAACCGGAAGCGTTCGCACATTCTGCGCCTGCGAGTCCGCTCGATCGGCTCCCTTTTCAGTACCGGGTGATTTGGCAGAGACGAAAAGAAACCGGGTTCGAAACGGGGGACCGCCTGTCACTGGAGCACCGTCATTCATGCCACGGTATTTTGGGACCGGCGTCCCCTCCTGGGGAAATGGCAGCCCCTCAAACCTGCGAAGCAGCCCCGCTGCAGACAAACACCGCTGCTTTCCCGGACCGTGTCGTGAGATCGTCTTCCCGGTGCGTGCCTGATGATGCTGCCCCTTGGCACACCCCCCCATCGAGCTTCAGCAACCGGGTGCGGGCAAAAAAAAAACGACCCCCACTCTCTCTGGGGGTCGCTCATTTGATTCACTGCCAAACCGCACTTCAGACGGTCAAACATCAACCTGCCTGCAGGGCTGATCTCCGCCGGTCAGCCGGCCATCGCCTTGAGGAAACCTTCCAAGTGCTGACTTCGAATGGGATTCTGAAGTTTGCGAAATGCCTTGGCCTCGATTTGACGAACCCGCTCCCGGGTGACCTTGAAAATCCGGCCCACCTCTTCCAGCGTATAGGTGTAACCGTCTCCCAGGCCATAGCGTAGCCGGATGATTTCCCGCTCCCGGTAGGTCAGGGTTTTCAGCAGATTGTCAATCTTTTCCCGCAGGAAAAGATTATTGGCCAACCTCGAGGGATTTTCGTCCGAGTGCCCATCTTCGATGAACTCACCAAAACTGGCATCCTCCCCTTCACCGATCGGTCGATCAAGGCTGACCGGGGTGCGGCCGATGTCGAGAACCCGCTTGACGTCCTCAAGGTCAAAACCGCTCCTCTCGGCAATTTCCGTAACGGTCGGCTCCCGTTTCATCTCCTGCACCATCCGGTTCTGTACCTGGCGAAGCTTGGAAAGCACATCGATCATGTGTACCGGAATGCGGATGGTCCGCGCCTGGTCGGCAATGGCCCGCGTGATGGCCTGGCGAATCCACCAGGTCGCGTAGGTGGAAAACTTGAAACCGCGACGGTACTCATACTTGTCGACCGCCCGCATCAGGCCGGTGTTCCCTTCCTGGATCAGGTCCAAAAAGCTCAGGCCCCGGTTACGGTATTTTTTGGCAATCGAGACCACCAGTCGCAGGTTGCCACTGGACAGTTCCCGTTTTACATTTTCGAATTCCCGGTGCAGACGGGTCGCTTCCTGGACCCGGCGGTTCAGGCTGGACGGACTTTCCTGGGTCGAAAGCACCAGCTCACGAAATTCCGCCCGGGCCATCCGGTACTCGGCTCCAAAGCGGGGATCCTCACGGTATTCCCGCAGACGCCTTTGCAAAGTCTGCATCCGGTCATTGAGCTCACAAAGCTGCTGCAACAGGGGGGCCACCCGGCGGGTCCGCAGGCTCAGTTCTTCTACCAGCACCAGCAGCTTTTCCCGGTTCCTCAGGAAACGGGTACGGGCCGACTGTTTTTCGCCGGCTGAAACGCTCTTGCGAATCAGCTTGACGAAATCCTCTTCGTTCTTCTTGATCAGGAAGTCGATGGTCTCCAGGTTGTGCGGCATGCGGGCCGAAACCTGTTCCTTGGTCAGACGCTCCGTGAGGGACACCTTGATGGTCCGGTCAAAGGGCAACTCGCCGTCGTAGACTTTTTTCAGTGTCTTGACGGTGGTTCGCAGTGCGTAGTTGCATCCCAGCAGGGCTCGGCGGAATCGCTTGCGACTGATTTCGATCTTTTTGGCGAGGCTGATTTCTTCATCACGGGAAAGCAGCGGTATCTCGGCCATCTGGCTGAGGTACATCCGGATCGGGTCATCACTCGGCTTGACCGTGTACTCTGCCGCAGCCTCCCCCGCGGTTCCCGACGCTTTCTTTTCTTTTTCACCTTCCGGTGGATGATCGACCAGCTCAATACCTGCCCGATCGATGGCCACCAGGAGCTCGTCCAGTTTCTGGGCGCTGGTTGCCTCATCCGGCAAATAGGAATTGACCTCTGCATAGGTCAGCCAACCCTGATCTTTTCCTTTTTCAACGAGGTCGTCGAGCTGTTTTTCAACGAATTGCATGTGTCATCCTCCGTCCATGGGTCAAGACACTTTTCATTTTTCTGATCGTCATCGACTCTGGTTCAGGAGAGCCGCGGGAAACGATCGCAGGAAAGCTACCCATCCTTAGGCGCTGATTCTTCCTGCTGATTCAGCTGATGCTCCTGGAGCTTCATTTCAAAATGAGCCTTCAGGAGATCAGCCTCTTCGTCGCTCGCCACCTTTGCCTGATCCAATCTGGCCTGGAGCTGGCGAGCCCTGTTTTCATCTTCCTGCCTGTGAAACAGTTCCAGAACGTCTTCCAACCGTTCCGGTAGACTGCGTTGAGCGTCGGCGAGTTTTTTCTGGGCTCGCTCGTCAATCTCAACCAGCAGGCTTTTCAGTTGAGGATCTTCAATGTGAGTCAAAACGGCTTCAAAAGCAACAGAGGTTTTTTCACGCCACATTTCGAGGTAAATCTCGTACAGTCTCCGCAGGGGAACCGCTGCAATTCCGTCGGCCTGGATCCTCTCGGCTACCTGCCCCAGCAGGGATTCGTCCGATACAAAAATCTCCAGCAGTTCGACTTCCTTGACATCACACTCTGATAGCAAAAACGGCTTGACCGGGGGAGCCGCCGCTCCACGTCCAGCGGCAAAGGGTTGGCGGGTGGAACGGCGGAGCTGCTGAATCCGGGTACGGATCTGCTGGTCGTCCACCTGGAACATTCGCGAAACCTTGGCAATCACCTGCTGTTCCTTGAGGTGGGACGTGCTCACCGTCCGGGACCGGTTGGCGGCTGCCAGCGTCTTCAGGATGCTTTCCAGGGCCCGGGAGCTCTGATGCGTATCATTGATCAAATCCAGGTTCTTGGTGGCGTTGCGAATCCGGAAATCGAGTGCATCGGGTGCCTCTGCCAGCAGTCGCCGGAGAGAGTCGGAACCGTGCTGCTGCAGGAAATCAAAAGGATCGAGGCCGTCCGGCAGACTCAACACACGCAAGTCTGCATCGGAGGAAACAAACAGCTCCAGGATCTCGTCGGTTCGCCGCTGCCCCGCTTCATCACCATCCAGCAACAGGGTCATCCGGTCCGCGAAACGCTTCAAAACCTTGATATGCCGCTCGTTGATGGCTGTGCCCAGGGCGGCCACCACGTTGGTCATCCCCTGCTGCCAGGCCATCACGACATCGGTGTACCCCTCCACCACCACGATCTCCCGCGAGCGGGCAACGTTTTCGCGGACCAGGTGCAGGCCGTAGAGGTTTTCACTTTTTGAAAAAAGCCGGGTCTCGGGAGAGTTCCAGTACTTGGCGACCCGCTGCCCCTTGGCAGTCGCTTCCTCTTCCAACTCCGGCAGCACCCGGCCACCAAAAGCGATCGGACGATTCTGCAAATCGATAATGGGAAAAATCAGTCGTCCGCGCAACTTGTCGTAAAAGCGATTACTTCGCTCGCTTTTTCCAACCAGCCCGCAGGCCTCAAGCACCTTGGGAGAATAGTCCGACTGGGACCTGTCGGTCAGCCAGGTCCAATGGTTGGGAGAAAAACCAATCTTGAACGACTGGATACTGTCTTCGGAGATTCCCCGTGCCGCTAGGTACTGTCGCGCCATGACAGCATCACTGGATTCCAGCAAAAAGCGGTGAAATTGCTCGGCGGCCCACTGGTTCGCTGCGAACAGGGTTTTCTTGTCATCGGGATCCCCCGCACGCGTTGGCCGGGAGGCCCTCAATTCGATCCCGGCCCGCTCGGCCAGGATTTCCAATGCACCCCGGAAATCGACATTTTCCTTTTGCATCACAAAGCTGAAAACATCACCGCCAATGTTACAGACCCAGCATTTCCAACTCTGCCGGTTGGGATTGACCTGCATACTGGGGTGCGTGTCGTCGTGCCAGGGGCAAAGCCCGACGTACATCGCCCCCTGCCGGCGCAGCTCGAGGTAACTGCCGATCAGGTCGACGATTTCGGTTGATTGACGAACGCGATCTTTCGCATCAAAAGCGAGAGACACCACTGACTCCGTGAACGACGGGATGGTTCAACGGAAGCGACTCGACACTGACGTCCTGCCAGAAAAAGAAGTTGAAACAATCGATCTTGTCCGGGAAGCCTTTGGCTGGCGACGCGAACGTTTCAGGGTCTGTCCGGATTGATCAACAAGCGGGTGAGTTGCCTTCCAATAGCAAACGGGTCGGAGCTTATACCGTTGAAAAAAAAAGGGCAATACGAATTTGATATTCGTTCAAGTTTACGGCGAATCCCGCCGAAAGCTAGCAGGCTGCCGGTTCAGATTTCGTCGTCCCACTCCCGGGCGCCGGATTCGTAGACGTATTTGATGGAGATGAGCGTCAAGAGCAGCAGAAAAATCAGTCCTATGGAAATCCACCAGATCGGCTTGATCTCCGCGTTCGCGCTGCCCGATTTCCTTCGTTCCGATTTCCCGTCACCGCCAGAAACCTGCGGGTCCTGAAACCCGGCGACGACGCTTCTCGTGGAGGGCTCAATGGTAATGATGTAATCCAGTTCCGACGGATCCAGCCGGGACAGGGGAATCATGTGAACTTCGTCCCGCTGGGTCAGGACTACTTTTTCGCCGGAAAGCCTCTTGTACCGCCCCAGGGTCTGCAGGGCGTTGCCATTGGCATCCTTGTAAGACCAGACCCGATAGGCAATTTTCACCCGGGCCCGGGGCAGAGCCTGGTTCAGTTCCTGCAGAATGAAATCCACATCCTGGCTGGTAAGGAAAATGGTCTCGATCCTCATTTTCTTTTCTTCGTCCAGCAACAGGAACTCCAGCTCACTTTTTGCAAGCTTGACGAAGGACCCGCGAAAATTGTTCCCACTCGTATCGCCCCAGGTCCGGGCTCCCGGTGCCGAACCGAATTTCCTCACGACAGCGTCCACGTACAGCTGGTCTTCCTCGACCAGGGCGTTGTAGGGAAAACTGGTCATTTCGCCGTTATACTTTTCGACCTTGACCCGATCACCCAATTTGGCCTTGAACGTCGCACTGACCTGGCGATTTTCCCGGTCCGTCCAGATCCTGGCGACGATCTCATTTACCTCATCCTGGGCTGCCACGGTGCCAATGCCGAACCCAGGAAAGCCGGCCTCCGAAAGATCAACCTCCAGGAGACAGGTCTGCAGAAGACCAATCAATAAAAGCATCGACAGGGAATGCCGGAACAACACTTGGAGTATCCTCTCTCGCCAGAACAGATCCACCCCAATTATAGGGGATTCCACAACAGGGAATAAAGGAAAATATCGACCGTCCGGACCACCAAAAATCGTGGGGATCGGTTGAAATCCTCCTATTTAACTCCGGCAACCTGAAAGGGTTCTCCAAAACCGGGCTTTTTCACCCATTCCGGGGTAACGAACCCCTTTTTCCCGCGATTGCTGAACGGAATTCCCCTGACCGAATTCCGGGCAACCGTCCCGGACATATGCGAAACGCGACCTCACATCCACCAGGGGTTCCTCCGCGCCAGCGACAACCAACGGGGTGACAATCGGTCAGACCCCGCCCTCTTTGACCAATTTTCGCAGTCCCGTCTTGCTGGTCTGCTTGGCATCGGTAATTTCCCGGGCGGTGATTCTCCAGACCCGGTTCACCGGCTTGACGCTCAGCCGGGCAGAAAACTCATTGGTCCGTTCGTGAATATGACCCCAGTGCTCCACCGTCCCGTTGACCAGCCAACTGCAATTGTAGGTAAAGCCATTACCATCGATGTCAGCCAGTTTGTTACCTCCCAGGAATTTCACCTCGCGGATCGTCGTCAAGGCTCCCCCCTGCTGCTGCATCCGCCGCGTCTTCTGAACATCGAGATAGATTTCACGCAGCAGCCCACCCTCGGCGCTTTCGGCAATCGCATCGTAGATATCCGATTCGGTACTGTAATCGAATGCCCGGTAAATGTTGGTCAACAGCGACTCGGCAATCCTGTCAGCCTGTTCCCCCGATACGCTGAATTTTTCGGCAAATGGGTCCTGGATGTCGTAGCGTGTGACTGACCAGCCCAAACCTCCCAGCAGTCCCCAGAATAAGAGGGAGACCAGCTGCAGCTTGAGGCTGGAACGGGTCACCAGCAGAACCACCGCTGACAGCAGCCCCAGAACCAGGCAGGTCAGCGACATCAGGGACACCGGGTAAACGGCTACCTGGTGGTCAAAGGGAATCGAGGCAATCTCGTAGTTTTCGAAAGCCGCCTCCCGGTTCCATTTGAATTCGTTCAGGTTGTTCTGCTCGTCACTTTTCAACTTTTTGATTTTGGTAAACTGAAACCTCTCGACCTCATCACCAGCTATAATCACCGCTTCCACCTTGCGGATCAGGGGTGGAAACAGATCCCACACGACGCTGACCTTCCCGGGAGGGGTCTTGGCCGGGTAACGCATGATCACTCCCACCCGGCCACTGGCCATGCTGACCCGTCTTTTTTCGGCCTGCATTGCAAAATCCTTCAGCCGCAAACCGTAGAAATCGATCCGGTCAAAAACCGGCTGCACGGGCACTCCGTCAATCTGGACCGGATTGCTGTTTTTCAGGTAGGCCTCGATCCTCTCTGCAGCTTTTTCCTGTTCCCCGATTTCGAGAAAACTGGGGTCCTCCCGTTCAATCTCAAACGTCCTGGCCAGGATCGCCAGGGGGATCAACACTTCATGCCGCACCTCGTAGCGAGTGATGTAGATGAACGAGTAGGGACTGCTGTAACTGGTAATGCCCAGCACTTCTTCGATCCGGCTCTCCTGGAGTTTCTTCCATTCCTCGTCGCTTGCCTCTTCCGTCAGGGGAGGTCGGTCCCAGTCAAAACGGGCAGTGCCAGGCGTTCCGGGAGTGAGCACGAATCCCTGGCCGGTTTCCACCCCCGCCTGCTTGACCCCCAGCTTGACTTCGCTGGGCAACAGGGTCAGGTCGTCGATGATATTCTGCTCAAAGGTGAGGAACTCAGGCGGGTTATCGAAAAAATACTCGATTTCATAATAGGCGGGGTACTTCATCAGGTCCCCGGCAGGAATGGCAGTCCCCGGGAATTCGAACGGTTGCAGGTCGCGAAAGCGGGGCTGGATCTTTTCCCCGTCAGCATCCCGCACAATCAGTCGCTCCATGAGGAATTTTTTGTGTTCATTCATGGCCCACTTGAGGTCGTCGCTATTGAAGACTTCCTGCTCGTCAGGTTCGATCGGATGAAACAGGGTCATGTCCTCGGCCAGCACCTCGGCACGAATCAGCACGCTTTGTCGCGTTACGTAAGCGACCGCGTTGACGATCGAAATCGGATGCCCGACGGTCGCAGGCCTGCTGCGGAGAACTTTTTCCGAGGCCTTTCCAGGCCTTTCCGGCATCGGCAGCAGGAGCGCGGTCAAGAGGCAGAAAAAGACGAACGGGTTGGAGCGGCTGTTGGACAATTTCGGGGCATCTCAAACAAGAAGGTGAAAGAACTTACCGACGGAGTTCCCTGGATACATGATCCCCGCTGGAGACCATTTATTCAAACCCTCTTTGTGGGAAAGGACGACTTATCGAATGGCCCGCAGAACAACTGCCTGCAGCCAGTCTACAGAAACCCAGGTCATGGCCGACGCCAGCAGGAGACTGACCAGGAAAATGATCAGGTATTCCGACAGGAAGAGCCCAAAGATGGCCAGTCGTCCGCAGCCGATCTTGTACAGGGTGGTCATTTCCCGTTTTCTCAGGCGGATCGAAAGAACGGTATTCAACACGAGGAACAACAGGGTCGTGGCCAACAGGGTCACGCTCCCCACGTCAAACAGCGTTTTCACCTTCAGGATTCGGCTCAAAAGTTGTCCGATCACCGTTTCCGGGCGGACCATTTGCAGGCCGGATGCCGGGTCATTTTCAATTCTTGATTTCAGCAACGTCGCCGATTTCTCATCCCTCGGGTCGAGCAGGACCGCCGTCAGGGGAAAGGTGTTGGTATCCCCGTGAAAGTGGATGGTGCTGACATTTTCATCCGTGATTTCGATGTAGGGAACCACGCCCTGGTTGACCGTGGCCGCGTTCTCCTTTCTCTCCAGGAACAGGTTGGGGTCGTGCTCTTTCTCGATATCCTGGTGTCCATGGCCCAGGCCATCGATGACCCAGGCCGTCTTCAGATCGGTAAATACGGCACCGTCATCGCTCGATCCGGCCGGTTTCAGAATCCCGGTCACTTCCATCTTGACGGGAGTCGCACCCGCCAGGTTGACATCGTTCCCCGGCTTGGAAAGCACCTTGTCCCCGACCCCAATCTGAAGTCGTTTCGCAACCTCCGAACCAATCACACAATGGCCAATCCGACCAAACCACTTTCCCGAATCGAGTTCGAGTTGACGAAATTCAAAATACTCCAGCCCGATTCCCACCAGCGGCAGACCGTCCTGGATCACGTGATTCCGGTAGATGGCGATCACATTACCGGGCTTAGCTTCACGCATCATCCGGTAAACGGCGTAGTCGATTGTTTCAGGCGGGGCAACATCGAGATACAGGGCGTGCAGCGTGAGATCAAAGCGACTCCCTTTGGCCCCGACGACGTAGGGAGTGCTGCGGGCACGCGACCTCAATTCCACCTCAACGTTGTCGAGTACGGTCTTTCCCGCCAGGGGAAGAAAAATGGAAAGGGAAACGCAAAGCACCAGGATCGATGATTTGAGGCGATGAAAAAGGATGTAACGCAACGCCAGGTAAAACAGGGAATCCATGATCAGACCTCAAATTCCGATACGTCGATCGTACGGTCAAAGCGACCCAACAGGGCCTGGTCATGGGTCACAACGATCAGCGTCGAAGAAAGTTTTTCCGCCTGGTCCAGCAGCAGGTCCATGATGCGATTCTTGTTGGCAGGGTCGAGGTTGCCCGTCGGCTCATCCGCCAGCAACAGCTCCGGCTGGTGGACCAGGGCCCGGCAGATGGCCACGCGTTGCCGCTCCCCCTGTGAAAGCTGGTGGGGACGGCGGTGCAGCTTGTCACCGATTCCCACCTGCTCGGCCAGTTGCGTCAGGGTGTCACTGTCCAGGGAACGGCGGGAAATGGAGCGGTTGATCAGAAAGGGCAACCGTATATTGTCGGCAACTGAGAGGTACTCCAGCAGTTCAAACTCCTGGAACACCAGCCCCATTTTCGACGACCTGAAATCCCGACGGGATTTTTCGCCCAACTGGCTCAAATCCATGTCACCTACACGAATGGTGCCCGATTCAGGCAACTGGATCCCGGCAACGAGGTCCAGGAAGGTGGTTTTTCCGGATCCACTCGGCCCCACAATGGCCAGTTTCTCTCCGCGGGAGACCTCCATTTCACGGACCAGCAGCGAAAACCCCTGCTGGCCATAACGAAATTTCATCTGTTGAACTTGAATCAATGGAACAAATCCGTTGGAGGTGAGGGAGTGCCTTCGATCATCCCATTATAGGATGCCCGCTCCCGGGCGGTTGCAGGAATTTCATCGGTACCCCATCTCCACAGGGCTTTCTTTGCATCAGCCAACACGCGGCGGGCAGCACCGGGCCAGAGCGATTGGCCTGCTGCTTCAGGACTCGGTTACCGGCTTAAGCCGGCTGTGGGAAAGTACAAATTTTTTCTGGCCAATCGAAACAAAATCAACCTGGGCTGTCTGACGGGAGCCAGCCCGGCTGATTGAGAGAATGCGGCCAACTCCGTAATCGGGATGGCTGACCAGCATGTTTTCCTGAAAAGCCCCCGGGGGCATTTGCAGGCCCGCCTCAGCCTCGCCTCCCGCCATCATTTCAGCAGCCGTTTTCAGCCGGGGCAAATCTCCCGAGATTGCAGCAGCATTCCGCTCCGACTCACCCGTGGGCAAACTGTCAGACGGCAGAACCGGATCCGCTTCCTCCCGTTCCGCTGCAGCGGGCTGGGGGGACTGTTCGTCCTCATCAACAAAAACGTCAAAAGGAACATCCTCCTCCATCGGGCCGGCATCTTCCGGGCTGTCGCCGTAGGAAAACGAGGGTTCTTCGAATTGCGAATCCTGGAAATAGGCAGCTTCCGTGCCGGAATCCGTCTCCTGGAATTCATCCGTAACACTGCCGCCATGACGTCGCGGCTCGTGAACCTCCATCGACTCCCTGGGCAATTCCATGAGGAAGGCGCTCGGGATGGTCGGCCAGAGGCGTCCTTTTTTCGAACGGTACAGCGACCGACTGATCTGAAGCTCCTGTTTGGCGCGGGTAATTCCGACAAAAAACAGCCGCCGCTCTTCCTCGATTTCGCTATCCGATTCCATGCTGCGGGAATGCGGCAGGATCCCATCTTCCAGGGCCACAATAAAGACCTGCGGAAACTCCAGTCCCTTGGCCGCATGCAGCGTCATCAGGGTCACCTTGTCGCTTTCGGTTTCCCAGGCGTCCACATCACTGACGAGACTGGCCTGGTCAAGGTAGACATCCAGACCTCCCAGCTCCCCGTACTCCAGGTCAAACTCATGAGCTGCGTTCAGGAGTTCGTCGAGGTTGGCAGCACGTTCTTCATCTTCGGGATGATCACTGGAAAGCAGCACGTTGCGATATTCTGTCTCCAGGTAAACCTGGGTGATCACGCTGGAGACAAGTTCGGTTGCCTGGCTCCGCAAACGGACCATCATCTCCGCAAATTTCTGCACGTTCTTTTTGGCGTTGCCCTTGAGCGCACTGATGCGGTCGGCGTTCCAGGCGGCCTCCAGCAGGCAGAGCCGATTCTCAAAAGCATATTGCTTCAGCCGGTCAATCGTGACCTTCCCAATTTTCCGCGCTGGCACGTTGATGATCCTCTCGAACGCGACGTCGTTTTTGGGATTGTTGATCAGGTGCAGGTAAGCGATGACATCCTTGATTTCTTTTCGCTGGTAGAACTCGTGTCCCTTGACGATTTGAAAAGGGATTCCCTGGCTGCGAAGTGAGTGCTCCAGCGACCGGGAGAGAACGTTGGTGCGGTAGAAAACGGCAATTTCCTGCGGTCGCCGTTTTCCACTGGCAATCAGGTTTTGAATCTGCTCAGCGATCTGGCTTGCTTCTTCGTGCTGGTTGGGATAGGCCACCAGGCGAACCGGCGATCCCGGCTGGTTGTCGGTAAAAAGTTTCTTCTCTTTTCGCTGGGTGTTGTAGTCGATCAGGTGATCGGCAACCTCGAGGATATTTGGCGTACTGCGATAATTTTTTTCCAGCTTGACCACGCGCGTCTCGGGAAAATCCTTTTCAAAATCGAGGATATTGCGAATGTTGGCTCCCCGCCATCCGTAAATCGACTGGTCCGGGTCACCGGTCACGGCAAGGTTCCGATGATTTACCGAGAGCATCTTCAGGATCATGTACTGGGCGTAATTCGTATCCTGGTATTCATCTACGGAAATGTACTGGTAACGCGCATCGAGATCCTCCCTCACATCCGGATGATTCATCAGTAAACGGGCCACGTGCAACAAAAGGTCGTCAAAATCTACCGCATTGGACCGGAGTAGACGATTCTGGTAGAGCGGGTAGATCTTTTCGACAATGGCGTCCATCGGAACACCTGGCCGGGGCTGAAAATCCTCGGGCGCCAACAACTGGTTCTTGAGGGAACTGATTTTGTTGAGGACCTGGCTTTCAGAATATTTGAACAGCTCGATGTCATGCTCTTCCACAGTCTGCTTGAGCGCTTTCTTACTGTCACTGGCGTCGAGAATGGTGTAATTTTCCTCGAGGCCCACGTAGCCACCGTATTGTCGCAGCGTTTTGGAGCAAAACTTGTGAAAGGTACTGGTCCAGACGGTGGCATCGGGAGCCAGCTGACTGAGACGGTTTTGCATTTCGTCTGCAGCCTTGTTGGTAAAGGTCAGGGTGAGAATTCGCCTCGGCGGAACCCCCTGTTGCACCATGTAGGCTGTACGATGCGTCACCACGCGTGTCTTGCCGCTGCCGGGACCGGCGAGGATCAACAAGGGACCCTCCACGGTTTTGACCGCCTCGGACTGGGCTTCGGTGAGTGAATCGAACATCTTGATCTTCCGCTGCTAGCCGATTGGCTTTTTTTTCCTGCAACTGCTTTTGGACATCTGGATTCGTGGTATATTACGCCCGGGCTAGGAAATAGCCAACCAGTGATCAACGGTTTGATCACCCGGAACGTGTTCACTGAAACAGCGGATTTTTGGCAGACTCTGGTTGCAGATGTCTTCCTGAGGTCAGGCACCGAGACAGTTTTTTTGCGGTGCAGACCCCTGCCGGTGGTTCAGGTGTTTCGTTCCAACAACCGATCCATAAATCAGGAAGGGATTCCCCATGGCATTAACACGTGTGCCCCTCAGTGAGGCCGAAGAAAAACATCGCGAGCGGCAGCTGAAACTCGAGATGAGCACGGCCGAAATCGGCTTGTCCGTGAGGACGACCAATTGCCTGGAAGAAAAGGGCATCTTTACCGTACGGGACCTGTTGAAGACCACTCCCGACGACTTATTGAGCATCTCCAATTTCGGGGAAAAGACGCTCGAGGAAGTCTACAAGGCGTTGGCCAACATTGGCTTTCATCGCCCGCAGAAACCCAAGTAATCCGTTCCGTCAGGTTACTTCCGGGACAACCATGCCCGGACCGGGCGTTGGCCTTTAGCCACGTTTTCAATCGACTATTTTCAGGCGTCGTTTTTTAACGCGCCGTTTTTTCATGCGCGCGGTCCGCGGATCTTCCTGTGGAGTTCGTGACCCGATGTCCATTCGCTGCGCGGCCTGGGGTTCCACTTTTGGATGGATCCAATAATTGCACGGGCCTGATGATTTCCGGCATCCGATTTCCGGCATCGGTTGTCCGCCACGAAAGAAGTCATCACGGATGACGAAAGGGAGAAGCTGTCTTCTGTGCAGATTCGCAACCGGCAAAAGAAAACTTGAGGCCCCGTTCGGGCGGCTTTTCCAAACAGACCGGTGCCTGATCAAAAAAGGGCGTGTCGGCGACTTTACAATCGCTGGACACGCCCCATTTTTCACGCCCATCGCTTCGGCCGGTGACAGGCAAGCATTACGGCTCTGTTTTTTTCACCCAGAGCGGCTGACTCATTCTCAGGAAATCACCATCGCATCCTGAGCGGAACTGTCGGCAGTTACCGTGACCGGACCGTCAGCAGCGATCGTGACCATGCCAAAATTGCCGGCCAGGGGAGCACGGTATTTCAGCAGATTCAGATCGACCGTAGCACCACTGTCATTTCCTCGGACACCCATCGGATCGGTACCCAATTCAATCCGGTTGCCCTGGCTTCCCCCGAGGGTAATCAGGCTGGCCCGGTTGTCGACGGTGACACTGTCAGAAGCCGAGTCACCCAGCAGAAGGTGATTGGCGGCCCGGAAATCAAGGTTCCTTCTCACATCCAACTGGACACCCGTGCTGTCGGTAATGTCCCGGACCATGTTGTTGTCGACAATTGCCAAACGGCCGTTTCGCAATCCGTTCACCGAGTCAACACCGGCGTAAGCATTGAAGTTGTTGAGCACGGTAAAGTCGTTTCGGAAGTTCAGGCTGGCATTGGTCACCCACAGTTGAAGATTCCTTACCTTGTCCGAATTGGCCAGGTTGAAGATCGGATCCTTGGCATTTGCCGAGGTGTTCCTGATTTCCACGTTTCGCACGCTACCCTTGCGATTGAACGTGTTGTCAACGTCTGTCGAGGTGATCACGATTTCGCCATCGATGACATTGTCCATCAGCTGCTTGGCCTGGTTGGCCATGATCTTGACGTCCTGGCCGATCGTATCATTCAGCTGATCAGCTGGAAGCTGCTGCTGATCGACCCGGAAGGTCGCATCGCCTGCGACCTCAATGAAGCTCGTCCCGATTTGGCCAAAGCGGTCTTTGCCGACCTGTCGAATATTGCCCATCGCGGTCAGGTCGAGGTTCCCGGAAAGCTGAATGGCATCAATGGTGACCGCCGAATCTTCGGCAATAGTAGCGTTGTGTCCACGTACGGCCAGGAGTCCCAGGTTGTGAACGTTGTTGTTGATAAAGTTGGTGGAGAAGGATTCACCCAGGATGATGTCATTACCGTTTTCAGCCACCAGCGTGGTGCTGTTTTTCACGTTAATGTCGGCGTCCATATCGTCGCTGATACTTCCATCAGCGATCAGCATCAGGCTCCTGGCGACATTCGGACCATAGATTTCCACGTCGCTGTCAATATGGAAGGTTGCGTGTTCACTGTCATCCAGAATCGTCGGCTTGGCCCGGAAGCGGAGCTGCCCGACTTCCACGTTCGCGCCACTGTCCGTTCCTCGTGACCCACTGTTGGCAACCCCCACCCGGACCCTGGAACCGGCATCTCCACCATGGGTGCTGGTTTGCAGCCGGTTTCCAACGACCAGGGAATCGGTCGCCGAGTTGGCCAGGATGATGGTGTTTCCAGACTCAAAGACCGCGTTGTTTCCAACGTTGATCTGGCTGTTGTTGGCATCTGTGATCCTGCGATTCAGCAGGGCATTGGTCACATCCAGTGAACCGGCCACCTTGCCATTGACCGCATCGACCCCGGCAAAGACGCTCACGTTGTTGAGTACCTCAAGGCTTTGACCGATAAAGGCCGAACTGTTGGGGACCCAGACAGTCAGGTTCTTCAACGGGTCTGCAAAATTGTTAATGGTTGGAAATGCGGAAACCTCAAAAGCCGCATTGCGGAACTGCACGTTGCGAACGGTGCCGCTTCCATTCAAACCACCCGTGTTGGCGGTTCCGGAAATGGTAACCGTTCCGGAAAACTGGTTGTCAATCAGCTCGTCATTGTCACGGGCCATCAACAACACGTCCCTGCCCTGGCTGTCATTGAAGTGATCACCGGGAAGCGTGTCATTGTCGACAACAAAGCTGGAGGATCCCTGGATTTGCAGGGCGCTGGTACCGACTGCCGAGAAGGGATCATTACCTGTCTGGGAAATGTCTCCGTAGGCCGAAACCACCAGGTTGCCACCAAGATCGGTTCCGTCGAGGGCCATGTCACTGTCTTCGTGGACGGTGGCGTTGAAAGCTTTCAGGCCTACCGAACCAAAGTTCGTAACGTTGTTGGAACCCAACCCGGTCGAGAAGGCGTCACCAAGCACAATATCGCCGCTGCCATTGTCGGCAATCAGGGAAGCAATCCCGGCGACACTGATATCAATGTTCCCTGCATCCGTGATGTCACCACCGGTCGTCAACTCAAGATTTCCGGCCTGGCCTCCCTCGGCACCAATCCGGACACCGGAGTCGTCCCTCGTGGTGGCATCCTGGAAGGTGAAGGTCACCGTATCGAAGTCGATTCCAAAGAGGCTCCTGAGGCGGACATCCCCATCAAAATCGATGGCGGCGTCACCCGATGCAAAAAGGTTTCCGATCAGGTTTGCTTCGGTCAGATCAGCAAAACCGCTTCCCGAGAGGGAGAAATTTGCCGTTTCGATCAGTCCGTCAGTGGTCACCGTGTCAAACTGGCTGACCCCGTCCGTGGTCTCGAGGACGAGGTTGTTGGTAATGACTCGCTGGTGCAGGCGGATACCCTCGCCAACCAAACGGAGCTGCTCCAGAGTCCCCGTGCCGGTGGCACCGACTCCGGTCGCGCTGGTGAAGTTTCCACCCAGGTCGTTATAGCCGATCGCGGCGACCCGGATCGCGTTGCC
>JAYZFP010000034.1:0-41408 GCA_036336715.1 Planctomycetota bacterium | reverse complement strand
TGCCGACTGGGTTCTTTCCTTTCCATGAAACAGCGGTCAAACGGAAACTGTCGCCAACTCCCCGAACGGAACCCGGCGTGCACGGATCCTCGACCGGACCGGGGAAGGTTCCTGGCGGGGACCAGGTTTCTTTTTTCGTCCTCCAAGTCCGCTTCCAGGCAGGAAGCACCCATTGGCGAATCAAGACCTATCGAGCAGAATCCAGTGATTCCCAAAATCAAACAGGAACATCAGTATGAAGTCAGAAGCCGAGGACCTGCCTGTGATCGGTTGGAGGGAATGGGTCAAGCTGCCGGACCTGAACGTGGGGGCAATCAAGGCCAAGGTCGATACCGGCGCCCGGTCCTCCTCGATCCACACTTCGAGCATCGAGACTTTTCGCTCGGGTGGTACGGAGATGGTTCGCTTTTCGATTTTGCCTCACCAAAAAAGTGAAAAAAAAGAGACCGTCGCCGAGGCCGAAATACTTGAGCTCAGAAAAGTCAGAAGCTCCAATGGTGAGGTCGCGGTTCGGCCGGTGATTGTCACCCGTCTCTCGCTGATGGGCAGGGTCTGGCCCGTCGAGTTGACGCTTGCCAATCGCGACGAAATGGGGTTTCGCATGTTGCTTGGCCGGGAAGCTTTCCGGGGGCGTTTCCTGGTAGATGCCAGTCGCTCTTTTGCTGGCGGCCGACTGCGGCGGAAAAATAAAAGAAGGTCTGATAATTCCTGAAGGGTCACTCAGGGGTAATCCATGAAGCTTGGAATCCTGTCCTGCAGCCTGAACTGTTACAGCACCCGGCGATTGAAGGAAGCCGCGATTCTGCGCGGACACTCGGTCAAGGTGCTTAACACGCTCAAGTTTGCCATTGATCTCGATCGGGGTGAGCCCGATCTCCATTTTCGTCAGAAACCGTTGAGCGACTATGACGCCATCCTGCCTCGAATCGGTGCTTCGATAACCTATTTCGGTACCGCGGTGGTCAGGCAGTTTGAACAGATGGATGTTTTTACCGCCAACACCTCCTCGGGAATCGCCAACTCGCGAGACAAGCTCCGTAGTCTGCAGATCCTGAGCAAGCACCACATTGGTATTCCAAAGACGACTTTTGTCAGGGATCGCAAGGATGTTCTGCCCGCAATCGAAAGGGTGGGCGGGGCACCTGTGATCATCAAGCTGCTGGAGGGGACGCAGGGAATTGGTGTCCTGCTTGCCGAATCGGTGAAGTCGGCCGAGGCAATCATTGAACTGCTGCAGAGCCAGAGGCAAAATGTCCTCGTGCAGAAATTCGTTGCCGAGAGCAAGGGACGGGACATCCGTGCTTTTGTCGTTGGTGACCAGGTTGTGGCGGCCATGAAGCGGGTGGCGCAGGGGCAGGAGTTTCGCAGCAACGTTCACCGGGGTGGCTTGACCGAACCGGTGATTCTTGATGAGACCTACTGCGAGACAGCGGTGCGGGCTGCCCAGATTCTCGGGTTGCGGGTAGCGGGTGTCGACATGCTGGAGGGGCATCATGGCCCCCAGGTCATGGAAGTCAACTCCTCGCCCGGTTTGCAGGGGATTGAATCCTGTACCAAGCTCGACATTGCAGGCGCCATCGTGGACTATATCGCGGCCCAGGTCGACTTTCCTGAAATTGATGTCCGGCAACGACTGACGGTCAGTCGGGGATACGGGGTTACCGAAATCAGCATACCGGAAGGTTCCGAGTTTGATGGAAAGACCATCGATGAATCCGGTTTGACTGAAAAGGACATCAACGTCCTGACGCTTTACCGTGGTTCCACGGTGATTCCCAACCCGCGGCTTAAAAAGACCCTCGAGGGTGGAGACCGCCTGCTTTGCTTTGGAAAGCTGGACTCAATGAAGGGAATGGTACCCAAGAAGACCCGTAAACGTCGGACACCCAAGGTCAAAAAACTTTCTGCCGAAGCAATGGCCTCGGCTGGCAGGGATGAAGAAGACGACTGAGAATTCTTCCTGTCCCGACATTGGCAGGTGGGATACCGAAGCGTCTATAATCGAATTTGGCCGGCCAATTAGTTCAAGTGGGTGAAGTGGATGACAAGCAGTAATCGATTTCCGTTGTGGTGGGGTTTCCTGGCACTGGTCTTTTTTCCAGCGATCGCCAGGGCCACCGATCAACGGCCCAACATTCTGTTTGCGATCGCCGATGACTGGTCCTATGGTCATGCAGGGGCCTACGGTTGTCGCTGGACCAAGACTCCAAATTTTGACCGCGTCGCCAGGGAAGGACTGCTGTTCTCCAGGGCCTACACCCCCAACGCAAAATGCGCTCCTTCCCGGGCCTGCATTCTGACCGGGAGAAATTCCTGGCAACTCGAAGAGGCCTGCAACCACGTCGTCGCCTTTCCACCCAAGTTCCGGTCTTTCCCGGAGGCCCTGCAAAAAGTGGGCTACCAGGTGGGCATGACGGGTAAGGGATGGGGCCCCGGTTATGCCAGGAACGAACAGGGAAAGCCGAGGCAGATCGCCGGCAAGCGTTTTGATCGCTTGAAGGCGCGGCCCCCGGCAAGTGGTATTTCCAACAACGATTATTCCGGAAATTTCAAAGAGTTCCTCAAGCAGAGCGGCAAGGGAACGCCCTGGTGCTTCTGGTACGGGACGACAGAACCTCACCGGGGCTACGAGTGGCAGGTCGGAATCAAAAAGGGGGGCAAGAAGCTCACTGATATTGATCAGGTGCCCCCATTTTTTCCGGATAACGAAACGGTGCGAACCGATTTGCTGGATTATGCTTTTGAGGTCGAGCATTTCGACCTGCACCTGGGCCGGATTCTCCAGGCGATCGAGGACGCGGGGCAAATGGAAAATACCATTGTGGTCGTGACCGCTGATCACGGTATGCCGTTTCCCCGCTGCAAGGGACAGGCTTATGACTACAGCAACCATGTACCATTGGCAATCTGCTGGCCGGCGGGGATCCGGGGACCGGGGAGAAAGATAGACGATTACGTCAGTTTCGTGGACCTGGCCCCCACGTTTATCGAGGCCAGCGGCATCTCCTGGGAAAAATCCGGCATGAAGCCGACACCGGGCCAGAGCCTGTTTGACATCTTTCGTTCCAACTTGTCCGGACAGGTCAACCCGCGACGGGATCATGTACTGATCGGAAAGGAACGGCACGATATCGGTCGCCCTGATGACGCCGGTTACCCCATTCGGGGAATTGTCAAAAACAACAGACTTTACATTCGAAATTATCAAGTGGACCGCTGGCCGGCAGGTGATCCGCTGACCGGCTATTTGAACTGCGATGGAGGACCGACCAAAACGGAAATCCTGAATCGGCGTCGGCTCAAGGGAAGCGATCCCTATTGGGACGTTTGCTTTGGAAAGCGTGAACCGGTTGAATTTTTTGACCTTCAACAGGACCCGGCCTGCATGGTGAACCTGGTGGATCAGCCAACTTCCCGGTCGGATCGGCTGGCCATGGAAAAGCAGATGATCCGGGAGCTTCTGCAGCAGAACGATCGGCGAATGATTGGCAAAGGGGATTATTTTGAGAAGATTCCGTACGTGAACCGCGATGCCAATTTCTACAACCGTTTCATCAAGGGAGAAAAGCTGAACGCCGGCTGGGTGAATCGGTCTGACTTTGAAAAAGAAAATCCGGCAGATCCACCGCGTTGAAACGGATGCTGTCAAATTCGGGCGTCCCGTAGAGGGGGTCCGGACTTGATGCCTCATTTACCGGGTTCCGTTCGTTTCGACGCGAGAGGGAACCGTCCGCCGGTCTGGTCAGCTGACTGGACCTGAATGTCGTCAAAGTGGACAAGGAAAAAAAGAGCGGGGCGAACAGGACCCGTTGTTCCAGGGAATCCAGGGCAAAGAAACCACTGCCTGCCCTTCTGGAAAATGTGGTCAACAGTGAAACTCGGTAGGACCTTTTTATCTATAATGAAGCACGCTTTCGCCCGGGACCCCGAATGTGGTTTGTGGGTCATTTCAGGCTTTCCCAGGGGCGAGCCGACACTTCTTTCTGATTCTGAAAATGCAAAATCGAATTCTTTCCATCTGGTTTGCCGCTCTGTTCCTGTTCAGCGGGGCCATCCCATGGGTCCGCTCCAGCCATTGCGAGGATGGCGAAAAGGCAGGTGACGATTCCAAGCCGATCCGGGCCCTGCTGGTGACCGGAGGTTGTTGCCACGATTACGCCCGTCAAAAAAAGATTCTTACCGAAGGAATCTCGGCTCGCACCCGGCTCAAAATCGAATGGACGATTGTTCAGCAGGGTGGGGCCGCGAACGACGCGCGGATTCCCCTGTTTGCCAACCGGGACTGGGCACGGGGGTTTGACATTGTGATCCACAACGAGTGTTTTTCGGAAATCGATGACAAGGAATGGATCGAGCGAATTCTCAAGCCGCACCGGGAAGGCGTTAACGCGGTCGTGATCCACTGTGCCATGCACACCTTTCGGAAATTCGGCGAAAATGGGTACCGCGATTTCCTCGGCGTTACCTCGAAGAGTCACGGGCCTCACCACTCTTTCAAGGTGGAGAACCTTGCGCCGTCAGACCCGGTGATGAAAGGTTTTGGCAAGGACTGGACGACACCCAGGGGAGAACTCTATTACGTGGACACGATCGGTGACCGAACAGTTCCACTGGCCCGGGCGTTCAGTTCCGGGGGACGCAAAAAGCAGGAGGTTTGCGTCTGGAAAAATACCTACGGCAAGGCCAGGGTCTTTGGCACCACGATTGGCCACCATAATGAAACCATGTCGAGCTCGCGGTATCTCGATTTTTTGACGCGCGGATTTCTCTGGGCCGTGGGGCGGCTGGATGAAAAAAATATTCAGAAAGCGCCCGTCAAAAAGGTTCCCGTCAATCTGGCACTCAATCGGCCGGCCACCAGTTCGGCCAACCAATCGGGACATTTACCCAGGGCCGCTACCGATGGTTCGCTGGCGACACGTTCCTGCGCCCCCGACAACGGCACGGGGTATTGGTACCAGGTAGACCTCCAGCAACCCCGGGAGCTGACAGGTGTGCAGGTTCACTGGGAGCAGGACGGGCGTCTCTACCAGTTCAAGCTGGAAGGCTCGGCGGACGGAAAGGTCTGGAAAGAGCTGCATGACGGCACGAAAAACGAATCGAGGGACCAGGTCCAAACCTATCCGTTTCAGGTCAAAGGGATCCGGTACCTGAAAATGACCTGCACCCGGGTGGAACCGGGCGCCTGGTACAGTTTCAGTGAATTCCGGGCACTGGGTACTGAAATGATGGAAGTGCCCCAGGTTTCTGTTTCCGGGCAGGGGCCGCTCAATCCAAAGGGAGCCCTTCTGGGCGGACTGAAAGTTCCGCCGGAATTCGAAGCAAAGGTTTTCGCGGAACCACCGGAGGTCAATTACCCCGTCTGCCTGACGTCCACCCACGACGGTGTCCTGTTCGTGGGAGTCGACAAGAATGGATCCCTGGACCGGAAAACCGGTCGTGGCAGCGTCGTCAAATGTGTCGATACGGACCGGGACGGGCAGGCCGATACCATCACGACTTTTTGCGAGGTGGACAGTCCCAGGGGCCTGGTCTGGGACCGGGACCGACTGTTTGTGCTCCATCCACCTGATCTTTCGGTCTACTTCGATGATGACCAGGACGGGATTGCCGATCGTGAGGAAGTGCTGGTCGAGGGAATTGGTTTTGATCTGAATTTTCGCGGAGCGGACCATACCACCAACGGGATTCGCATGGGAATCGACGGATGGATTTATATTGCTGTCGGCGATTATGGTTTTATCAAGGCGACCGCCAGGGATGGCAAAACCATGCAGTTCCGGGGGGGAGGTGTTCTGCGGGTGCGGCCTGACGGAACCGACCTGGAGGTGTACACCCGGGGACTCCGCAATATTTGCGATGTTGCCGTCGACCCCACCATGAACCTGTTCACCCGGGATAACACCAATGATGGTGGGGGCTGGGATATCCGCCTGTCGCACATCATCCAGTCGGCCCATTACGGTTACCCGTCGCTCTATAAGCACTTTAACGATGAGATCATGCCCCCCCTGGCCGATTACGGTGGGGGGAGCGGGACCGGTGCGCTGTACGTATCGGAAAGCAACCTGCCGGAAAAATACCGCCAGGCGCTGTTTACCTGTGATTGGGGCCGCAACAAGGTGTTCTATCATCCGTTGCGCGACGCGGGATCAACATTTACCGCCCAGCAGGAGGATTTTGTTTCGGTCCCGCGACCCACTGACATGGATGTGGACGCCGCCGGTAACCTCTATGTCGCCAGTTGGCGAAAGGGGCAATTCAAGTACCAGGGCGAAAATATCGGTTTCGTAGCTGTTCTCAGCCCCAGGGAAAAATCACCCGTGCGATTGCCCGACCTTACGAAGGCGGATACCGGTGAACTGGCCCGTTTGCTGACTTCTCCCAGTCATTCACTGGTCTGGGCGGTTGTCAGGGAAATCCGTGGACGGAAAAGCATGGGGGCTGTCGAACGGGAAGCGGCTGCCATCCTTGAGAGCCGGTTGCCGCTGGCTAACAAGACGGCAGCGATTGCCGCTGCCGGAACAGGTTTTGCCCGCACGCAACTTGTGAAATTCATCGGAAAGAAAGACTGGGAACTGGTCCCCCTGCTGATTCGTTTTTCGGCGGATCGCCCCCAGGTGGACGCGGCAACTGCCGACGCCATTCTGGGCTGTCTGAAGGTTTCAGATAACCGGGTGCAGATGGCAGCGCTGGTGGCCCTGGGCCGAATTCGGAATCCCGCTCACCAGGCGGCTGTTCTGAAATTTGGCCGGACATTGACCATCGACCGCAGCAAGGACCAGGGCGTCAAGACGCCTGTCAACACTTCGAGCAAGGCACTGCGGCACGTGGCCGTGCAGACACTGGCAACGATTGCCAACAGCGAGGTTCTGCTGGCGGCCGTCGGCGGTGAAAGCCGGGAATCCAGCTTGGCGCTGGAGGCCCTCAAGTGGATGCACACTCCCCAGGTGGTGGAGGGGTTGCTGGACTACCTTCAGGCGAGGGGGACAGACCGCGAGGCCTGGGAAACCCTGATTCGGATCTACCATACCGAGGGACCCTATACCGGTGACTGGTGGGGGACCCGGCCGGATACCACGGGGCCTTATTACAAGCGGGTCAAATGGCAGGAGTCTGACCGGATTGCCGCATTTATCGAACAGCAGTTTTCCAGTCTTTCCACTGAAGACCGGTTGCATGTGGCGGCGCAACTGGAAAAGCACCGTATCAAGCTGCCCGGCGTTGCAGCCATGGCCAAGTCGATCGAGAAGCAAAAGAAAGCGGCGGACATGGTTGTCAGGATACCGGAATTTGACAAGAGCAATCCCCATCAGCTGGGGAACATGAAATACGAGGAGATCCTGGCAGAGTTGGCTGGGGAAAAGGGGAATGTTCGACAGGGCAAAAGGATTTTTCAACAGCAGTCTTGCGCTGCTTGCCACACGATTGAGGCCAATGCCAAAGCGATTGGTCCGCAGTTGGTGGACATCGGTTTGCGTTACAAGCGGGAGGAATTGCTGGAGTCAATCGTCAAACCGACGGCCAAGATCGCCCAGGGTTTTGCGACGCAAATTTTTGCCACCGATGACGGTTTGAACCACACCGGTTTTGTGACCCGCGAAGCGGGTGACGAGGTCGAGATCAGGACAGCGGAAGGAAAGTCGATTGTTTTGAAAAAAGAGGCGATCGAGGCTCGGAAAGAATCCAGGAAGTCGGTCATGCCGGAAGGGCTGGTCAACAACCTGACCGTCAATGAACTCTCTTCGCTGATCGCCTACCTGCAATCGCTCAAATCGGGTAAGCCCCTGGAGAAAAAGAAAAAGTGAGCCAAGGCCCGGTCCGGCAGGCCTTTTCACGAAAAGCTGTTCTGCCGGACTGCTCCATTTGCCCCGATCGGCGCGCGTACTGTCAGGGGCAATCCCGGGTTTCTTGCCCAACCTGCCGTTGATCGGATCCTGTCAGAACCGGATGCGAAACGAGAAACTGCCCCGGTCGATTTGCAGACCATTCGCGGAGCGGTGGTAATGGGGTGTCCGGTAGATTCGTTCCTCGATGCAGGTGTCCCTTGGCGAGGGGAGCACCAGCGAGCCGCGGCTGTGATAATAACGGATGCTGCTGGAGCCAAGGGAAAGACTGGGGGAGGAAAAGTGGTAAGAGTGGTAGGTCGTTGGCTCGATGAAACCTCTTGTCCGGCTGCCGAAGATGTCGCGTCGCAGGCAGGAGACTTCCCTTTGCATCTGGTGAATGGTCTCTTCCATTTCGCACAACAGGCTCCGGACATGCCGGGTGTTGCCGAGAATCCGTCCATGTCCATGGTCGGCCAGGATTTCTGCCTGGTCAAAAAAATCCTCAATCCTGTGAAAACAGCGGTGCACCCTGCTCAGGTCATCTTCCAGTTGATGGAAGGAGCGGGAGCAAAATGTCGTGACACGCATGTGCCTGGCCTTGGCACGCAGTGTCGCCACTTCAGTGACCATCGCGGTGTAGCTGGGCGTATGGCGGTAATGAACCGTTTCCCGCAGCAGGCAGCTGGCCTGGCGATCGATTCGAGATGCCAGCGAATTCAGGAGGGTCTGGCTATCGGCACGCGATGAACGTGAGAGGGCAAAACCGATAATCAAAAACGCCAAGAGCGCCGTGGATCTTACTGCAATTCTTTTCATGACTTTCCCTTTCATCTGGATCGTTTTGCAGGTCATTGGGGTGACAGAAAAAGGTGGATTCACATTTCGTGCCAATGCGGTGTCCTCCCCCACGAAAAAATGCAATCCATCGGCAAAAAACGGGAATCCATGAAGTTGGCCCGGACCGGATCTGCATGACCGGTGCTTTGGACTGTCCTCAAAATGACTTCATTGCAGTCAATCTGACGCAGTCGTGATTTTTCATGGAAGACGCGCATGACACCTCTCGGGGCCCGGATCGGGTCCCGGATTGCCAGCTGACAGGGAAGTGATTGCTGCCATCAAGAAGCGATCCAAATTCCCCTCGACAGAATCTGGCCAAGTCAGTAGTCTTCCCCGGTTTGTATCTGTTAACGCGAGGGAATCATGGATCGCCGAAAATTCCTGGGATCAACAGTTGCCGCCGGTTTTGTGGGTGCACTGGTTGTATTGAAACCGTTTCATTCGGCAGAGGGTCAGGACATGAGAATTGAAACCGAAGTCTATGCCGGAAAATCCCGACAGCCTGTATTTGAGAACATGACCCTGTTTTCGGGAAATTCGGTCTATGATTTTTCCCGCACCGGTCCAGAAAAAATTACCGTCTACGACCGCAGGCGAGGCAAGTTTGTGTTGCTCAACGTGGAGGAGGAAACCAAGGTTATCCTGGACCGGGAAAAGGTCGAGGGTTATGTTGACCTGCTCAAGTCACGGGAGGAGCTGAAGCGGAAGGAACCTTTCCTTTTCAACCCCAGCTTTGAGGAAAAATTTGATGAGTCCAGCAATCAGTTGACACTCTCGAGCGATGAGATGACCTACCGGATTGTCGGTACTCCTTCCAAGCGGGAAGAGTCGTTCGAGGCCTACGTTGACTTTATTAACTGGTATTCCAAGCTGAGCGCTACAGATCCCCGCCAAATGCCACCTTTCGCCCGCCTGGAACTGAACCAGGCGCTTGAGCGACACAAGCTGATTCCCAAGGAAGTGGAGCGGATTTACAAGCCGAGTAACAACCTCTTCGGAAATCGCATTCAGGCAAAAACCAAACACTACGTGGTCTGGCAACTTTCGAGCAAGGATCGGCAAAGGATCGATTCGGCATTGGATCATGTGACACGCTTTCAGGAGGTCTCCCTGAGTGAATTTTACGGCCTCAAACCCGTGGCCGTCTCTTCACGCTGAGCGGTGAAGGATTCAGAAACCGCCGGTTTTCCTGATGATCCCCTTGCGCTGACTTGGGATCCCCTCGCGCTGACTGCAAGGGGATGGGGCGGCATCCCGGTTGATCATGCTTTGCGGACCCCAGCCGGATGAGTCATTTCTTTTTTTGCATTCTGCGACACCAGGAGCGTGGCGGGGTGCCCTTTGACCCGGAACCGTGATCCGGATTGCCTTTTCAGCCCTTTTTTCCGCCAGCCAGGTTTTTCTCACGGATGCTTGGTGATCCATCGAGGTAGCCAAGGGAGATGAGGAACAGGTCCATTTTCTCGACCGTGTCCACAAAACTATCGCCTCGGTTGAAAAAACCATGGGCTTGGTCAGCGTAAAGATGCAGTTCACTGCGGACGCCGAGCGATTTCATCCTGGCCTTGTACTGCTTTGCCGTTTCCAAGGGGATCAGCTTGTCACGGGTTCCCAGGAAGACTGTGGTGGGTGGTGTGTTTCGGGAGAGATTGTGCATTGGCGAGATCTCTTTCCAGTACTCCCTGACACGGTCATGGCCATAGCCTTTTTCGCTGTTGTCGTAGACCGGGTTAAACAGGACCAGGGCATTCGGAACGCAACTGATCCCGGAAGGGTCCGAGGGTTCATCAAAACCGGAGACCGTGGCGGTCGCCGCCGCCACATGTCCACCTGCGGAGCCACCGCCCGCAGCCAACCGTTTTGGGTCGATGCCAAGCATCTTACATTCCTTCCGCACGAATCGAATGGCCGATTTGCCATCCATTACGCATTCGCGGGGTGATGTTTTGTGTTTCGAGCGGGTGCGATACTCGGCGCAGATTGCGACCATGCCCCGGGATGCGAGGTAGCGACTCTGGGGGTAAAACTGGCTGGGGGTTCCCCCGACCCAGCCACCTCCAAAGAAAAAAACAATTGCCGGCTTGCTGGCCCCCGGTTCGTGGTTTTCGGGCTGGAAAACGTGCAGCTTCAATGAGACCTTTTCGACGGTCTTATAAGGCAGGATCCGGTCCGGCTTGGCAGTCTTCTCTTGTTTGGCAGGGCTTCCCTTTCGTGCCAGGGAAACCAGCTGGTCCGCGGGTGCGGGGGTTTGCTTTTGCCGCTCTGGCTGTTGCCCGGCCTCAACCAGTTGAATCGCCTTTTCTGCCAGTCGATTACCGAAAATCCTGTAGCCCTCGGCAGAGTAATGCAGGTCGTTTTCGATTTTTTTGCCCCGGCGATTGAGGCCATCATTCAGGTCGTCGGTGTCAACCCATGCAGTTCGCGGGTGGTCTTTGGCGAACTGGACCTGGATCTCCCTGATTCGGGTCCAGTGGGGGTACCTTGCGTTTTTCATGTCGAAATCGCTCAGCCGTCCAATGACGAAGTTGACCTCGGGCCATTCAAGGTCCCGGGCGACTTGTTCCCGCAGGCCCTTCAGACTGCCAGCATAAACCTCTGCCTGTTTTTCACGAGCGTCCCGCTCTCCCTGCATCCAGAGCAGAGTCACGGAATCAAGTCTTCTGCCATCAACAGCTGACTTGACTTTTTTCATCAGTCGATCGTAGAGATCACCGTTGGAGGCGGGCGCCTGACCGCCAGCAGGTTTCCATTTTTTGTACCATCTGCGAATCGGTTGCCCCCCGTGAGCGTCATGCACAACCACCACATTCTTCCGGCCGTCTTTTTTTTCGACCGCTGGCGTGAAGGACTCCGAGGGTTTCAGTCCGGCCATGTTGGACTGCCCGGAGAGAATAAACAGGTGGGTGGTTTGCGCCGCGGGGGGGATCGTGATGATCGGCTGGTCCGTTGACCGGAAAGGGGGCATCGGTTGGCACGGGTTGGAATCCGGACCTGTTTGCGGATCACCCAGTAACAGGGAAAGGGCAGTCAGAATCGGCAAAACGTTCATGGTGGTTTCAGCTTGAAATGGACCGGGGATGAATGGCAAACGGAAGAAAACCTGCGGAATCGGTGAAAACAGCATCCGCAGGATCATCGCAGGGAGATGTGGGCCTGAAAAAGGAGTCAGGCGAAACGGCCGGCAACACTCTTGGCCTGGTCTCGAATCGATTCCACAAGTGTTTTTTCACTGTGGTTGCCGCAACCGAATCTATCAAGCATGTCGGCAAGCCAGTTCCCTTCCGTTTCATCGATTTCGCCCGGTGTCTGCAGGTCAAACAGGACCAGTTTGGAAATGTTGTCGCAAAAGAAGGCTGTCCAGGGCTCATTCTCCTCGTCACGGGACCCGATCGCGGCGTTGACCTGGAACAGGAATTCCGCCTCGTTGAGGTCGATGATCCAGTCAGCATTCAAGTGTCCAGTAAGCGCATCAATTGCCTGGCGGTTGATTTGACCACCCTCTTTGACGAATTCGAGGATCTGGTGGGGAGTAGCGGTTTCAAAATTCAACGACATCTTGGTCTCAAATATCCTGGTTGGGTTTTACAATGTCTCGTGATTGCCGGGTAAAAGCTTCCAAATGGGATTCCACCGGGCACTTGGCCGGCGGGGAACTTTCATCAGCTCGAGTCTCTCTATTTTCTCGATTTTGGCATTTTCGCAAAGTATCGGCAAATTTGCCTGTTTCGGATATTGTTTGCGGTGCTTTTTTTTGCATTGTTGTTTTGGTGGAGGTGCAAAATACGGAATGGTTTTTGTGGAATTCATCAAAGGCAATCAGCAGGTGATTTGTTTGGGTCCACGAAAAGCGGTGCTTTTTGTTACTCCAGGCGGAAAAGCTTTCCAGACCAGTTTTTTTTGGCCAGAAGAACCAATTCCATCCCCAAAACCTTTGTGGGGAAAATTCGTCCAAAATTAAAAACAAATTTCTTGACTTTGGATCTGACCGCTTGATAATATTCTCTGTTCAGTCACGGGGCGGTCGATGCCTACCTATCCCGCTCACGTTCAACAGCTTAAACAGCTCTCCAAGTCTTTTCCGGCTTGCCAGTTTCTACCGACATTTCAACAGTTTTTGACGCATTGATTGCTGCGTCTTTCAGTTGATCTGCCGCTGTCTAGGGAGTGGTGCTGACCCGCCAGGGGATACCTCTGGTGAGGGGTACGGAAAAAGGCTGCCGAAAGTTGACGCAAAGGCTGTTGGTCTGATGAGAGCAGCTGAAACATGTGGAGATGGCGACGAACAAGGGAATGGTCCAGGCCATCTACGGATGAACAGAGAGGCTGGTCACAACAGTGCTCGGCTCGGAATCAGAAAAAGCAACCGAAAGCAAAAATAACAAGGACCTCAGAAGAGATGAAAAGAAACAACGTATTCGAAGCCATTTTGAAGTACGGCCACGATGAAGATTTCGTTCCGGAAACCGATGTCGAATTCAATGCCACCGACGCACCGGCCGGTTCTGACGAAAAAATCGAGATGTTGCGAACTCGTATCGAGCAGGGGTACCCCCTTTGGCATGACGAGGATCGGTGTGATTACTCGGGTCTGACCGGAGCGGTTCGTCCAAGGGAGTAAATGCTCGGGGAGTAAGCGACCCTGGGGTCACTGGGGCCACTTGCTTCACTGGGGCCACTTGCTTTACCCGGAAACCGGCTTTGACAATCCGACCTCAGGGCCGTTCGATGACGCGTCGACGGGATCAGGGATTCGTCGGCGGGACAAAAAGCAGACAGTATCAAAAAGCGGCACGTTTGTGGCCGCTTTTTTTATGCAAAAAAGAACCACGACCGCTGCTGTTTCAATCGACCAGAACAGTGTCTTCATGTTCGTAAGGAGGGGCGCAGCAGCAAAGCAGGCTGAGCACCGTCTCTCCCGTGTTTTCGATCTGGTGTATGCGACCAGGAGGGATAGCGATTGCATCACCGACATGGACAGGGTGGGTTTCTCCATCGATTGTCATCAGTCCTTCGCCCGAGGTAATCAAGTAGATCTCCTCGGTTTTGACATGGTAATGAGCGAGGGTTTTGGATCCGACCGGAACGCGAGCCTCTGCCAGGCTCTGGTTTCTGATTTCAGAGTTTCGGTGAGCCAGCAATTCACGTATCTCGGAAGAATCCTTCGTAGTGAATGCTGGAACCTGGTTCAAATTCTTGATTTCCATTTTAATCTTCCTTTGTGTCTGGCTGGACGTTCACTGGTGTGCAGGATTCACTTGGCCTGATTCGATCACCGGATTTCCTTCGGATGCTGAATCATCCAGGTCCTGGTTCTCCGGGATCCTTCTGACTGAAAGGATGGCCGGCGAGTACTCCCGGGTTTTCCAGAGTTGGCTGTCCGGAAGTTTGTCCGCATCAAACCGGCTGTCAAATTCGGTAACGATCAGGCTATTGGCGGGACAGAGTTGTGCAAAGGTAGCAATCAGACGGGTCAGCTTTTCCTCCGAATCCAGGAACAGGTCATAAGGAGGGCAACAGAAGACCGACCAGGGATGCTGGCTGAGGACGTCGAATTCCAGAGGGAGGCAACTGATTTTTTTCTGTTGCATCTCTTTTTCGAACTGGCGGGTCCAGAAGAAGGTATCGCTGCAACAGATGGTCGACTGGCCGGTGACGGCCAAGGATTCCGTATTCTGTCGGATGATTTTCGAGGTGGGTACATGTCTTTCCACCAGCACCGCGTGTGCCGCCTGTCTGCTGAGGGCTTCCAGTCCGACTGCACCCGTTCCCGCGAAAAGGTCAAAAACGATTGTCCCTCCGAGGTAACCGCCCACCAGGTTGAACAGGGCCTCCCGCACGTTGTCCTTCATGGGGCGTGTGACCCGGTCACCGGAGTAGAGAAGGGTTTGTCCGCGGTATTGTCCCCCGATAATCCTGATGCAGCCCTCGGGAGCGGCCGCCCGGTTGTTTCTCCATTTGTCCAGATCCCGCCCCCTGGTGATGCGTCCCTTGTTTGATTTACCCATAAACTGCACAAATGTTGGTCAAAGTACGTAGAAGCATGAGGTCCGTAAATGGACGAATCGGTTATAATGAGATGAACGCCGCATCGGCACAAGCTCCCCGCCGGTTTGGCCTGTGGATCTGTCCGTCAATTCAACCGTCCAAATCCTCTCGGGAATCCGGGCGAATGGACGAGCGGACCCGAAAAATCGGGCAAACAGGATTCTACACGTTTTGCCGGTCTCGGACCGTCCGGCATTCCTTTTTCAACATTGATACCGCTTTCCATGCCAAACAGAAGACCAGCCACCCTGTTCCTTTTGATTCCAGGTTTCCAGATGCTTTTTCTGACTATGGCGCCGGCTGTCCTGGTCGGCCAGGATTCCGATCCAGGTGACGTTCAGTTTGCCAAGCGGGTCAAGGAATGGCGGCAAATCATCGTGGAACTGCAATTGCTGCGGCAAGAGTATTTCCTCGCCGAAAATTTTGATTCCAGTGCAGAGCTGCGGAAAAAGTACGATGAAACCAAGGAGAAAGGGAACCGCAAGATCCGGGAGCTGAAAATGGCTGCCTGCAAGGCGTTTCGGGATAAGCCAAGGGTTGGAGCCGAGTATCACGCTTTCCTGATCAATTCACTGGCATTTGACCTTGAGCAGACTGAGGACCAGGGGATTGCCTTCGAAATGGCCAAGGCGCTGGCGACGCTCCCGGTTTCCCGCGCGGACGTTGCCCGCCGTGTGGGGATGTCGATGTTCATTAACAGTGAATTCGATCAGGCAAAGAAATTTCTGCAACAGGCCGTCAATGCCAACGAATCGGGAATGGAAGAATTCAAACTTCAATTGCGTTTGATACCCCGTTTCAAACCTTTGTGGGAAAAGGAATTGGAGTACCGCAAGGCAGACAGTCAGAAAAAGATGCCCCGGGCGGTCTTCGAGACGACCAAGGGAAGATTCGTTGTCGAGTTGTTTGAGGACAACGCTCCGAACACGGTGAAGAATTTTGTCACCCTTGCAAGGAAGGGCTTTTACAATGACCTGGATTTTTTCTACGTTTTGCCTTTTCAGTTTTGCGGAACCGGGTCTCCCAATTCCACTTTTACAGGTTCCCCCGGTTACGTACTTGAAAACGAAGGATTGAACCCGGAAACGCGGCGGGGCAACTTTCGCGGTACGCTCTGTGCCCCGTCACGTGACGAAGGTTTGGCCAATATCGCCGGATCGATTTTCATGATCACTTTCATGCCATACAGCGAAGCCAATACCGACAAGTACTGCAACTTTGGTCGGGTGATCGAAGGGATGGAGGTGGTGGACGCTCTCAATCGCAGCCAGAGTGCGGCCGGTGAACCGGTTGAGGATTTCAAAGCTGACAAGATTCTCAAGGTCACGGTCGAAAACCTTCGTGATCACGATTACAAGGCCAAGATCATTCCACTCAACCAGTGATCCTTTTTTGAGAACGCAATGGTGCGAATTTGCAGCCCTCAGGCAATGAAACGCCGGAGCTTCTTTGTAGCCAATGGGAGTCGGCCATTTCGTCCTCAGCTGCCATCCCTGTTGGGATGCAGGGTTTCAGCATGGATGTTTTTGTATCTTTTACCGATAGGACTTTCCTGTTTCCCGCGATTTGCCTGTCCGCTTCGCGGTGACGAACTGGTCCTGCGCAATTATTCCAAAATTGAAAACGTGACAGTCAGTCGGATCGATGAAGACGGCGTTGCTCTTGGTGATGGTCGCTCGTTTGGATTGGGCGACATTCATTCCGCCAGCTTGGAGGGCCAGACGCAGTTTGATGAGTTGCACCAAAAGTGGGGGCTTGATCTTTTTCGCCTGCGGTTGAGGATTCAGCGACAGGACTACGAAAACCTGCAGCCACACCTGGGGCGTGTCTACGAAGTTTACCGGGGCCGAAGCAGTCGGAGCGCAACATTGGTGCTTTTGGCCAAATACCATGAGTGCATCTGCCAGGGGGATTGGGCGAATGCGATCGGTGTTCATTTTCGTCTGGTGACCCTTTCCGGGCAGGCCGAAGGCAACCGGGACCTCCTGCGTGCGACGGGCTACCCCTGGGATCCGGTGTCCGGTATGTCCGGTTGGATTTGCCCGTTTGGTTTCGAGGAAAAAAAACTGGCTGAAGATTGGCCGCAGATACGGGCCGCTTACCTGGGGCTGCCGGATGGGCACCCAGGCGGTCTGGACTTGTATTTCTTTCTGCTGGCCAATGCGGTTGGAGCCGACCTGAATCCTGAAATTGCGAATCGCAGGGTCAAGCTGAGCCGCCTGGAACAGATGCTTCTGCAGACCCTCGAAGACAGAGCCGCCGAGGATTCGGATTCGGCTAACAGGGAACTGCTGAAAAGACAGTTGTCTGACTACAAGTTTGTGGCCGGCGATACGAATATGCACCGGGCACTGTACCGCTTCGCGCTGGGGCAACTGGAACTCAAGAGCAACGGTGGGGACCGAAACAAGGGGCTGTTGAACCTGCTCCGCATCCATGCGGAATTCAGGGATGACTTTCCAATCCTTGCCGCTGCAGCGTTGACCGAAGTCCATTCCCGCCTGAAGTCCACAGACCCGAAAAAAAACGCAAAAAGTGTCGCCGGGGAATTATTGTCCCGTTTTCCATCGTCTATTTTTGCAAAACAACTTAGAATGAGGTCGACAAAATAAGAGAAACAGCAGAATCCCATAAGGGGATTCACTGGACTTGATGCAAAAAAGATGAGGCAATTGTGAAAAGACTATTCTTTTTGTCCCGTTTCATGCTGGTGTTGGTTTTCGGTCTCGTGCTCGCAGTCGCCTGGCAGGGCGCAGGACAGCAGACCGCGGCCCAGGAAGCAGGCACAGCCGATACCGAAGACGGTGACGAAGAGGCGGCTGAGTCGACTGGCGAGGATTCCGGTTCCGGCTCACGCGCGAAACCCTCCCTGTTCGGGATGGCTTTTTCGGGGGACCTGTTCGGGGTGATGATCGTGATCGTGATCATCCTGCTTTCAATTGTCAGTGCCTTTTTTGTCATCGAGCACGCGATCACGATTTCCAAGGGAAAGCTGATGCCCGAGTATGTCCTGCAGGAACTCGACCAGAGGATCGCCCGGGGTGAAATTTCCGAGGCGGTCGAGTTTTGCGCCATGCCCGAGAACTACTGCATGGCCAGCGATGTCGTACTTGCCGGCCTGGAACGATTCCAGGCCAGCGATTTTGGTTTTGCCGAATACAAGGCAGCTGTCGAGGAAGCGGGAGAGGATCACACCGGTTCCCTGTATCGCAAAACGGAAGTCCTGGGCGTGATTGGCGCCATTGCGCCGATGCTCGGTTTGACCGGTACCGTTCTGGGAATGATTTCGGCATTCAACGAGCTTGCCGTGTCGGATGGCATGGCCGAACCAACCAAGTTGGCCGGTGGGATCGGCCAGGCATTGATCACGACCCTGTTCGGACTGGTGGTTGCGATTCCAACCATGGTTGCCTACAGCTTTTTCCGAAACAAAATCGACTCGATCGTGGCCGAAGCCGGCAAAAGGATTGAGCGGATCATGATGCCACTGGGAAGGAAAAGATAGTCTTTCCCTCCTGTTTTCCGGTAGTCGGTTTTCTTTCCCGTTCCAGGTTCGCCACTCATGCGGCTGAGTAAAAAGAAAAAATCGAACGCGATCCAGATGGATTTGACTCCGATGATCGATATCGTTTTTCTACTGATCATCTTTTTCATCACCGTCACCCAGATCACCAAGGTCAATAACGAGGTTCTTCCGCTGCCCAAGGTTCTTGCCAGCGAGGAGCAGACGCCTACGCGGGTGATGCTGAATGTGCGACAGAATGGTCAGATCGTTGTGAACGGTGAACAGAAAACCATGGATCAGACCATCTACTACCTGGGGCGGCAGATTGAATCGAAAAACAACGATCCTTCCCGGGTTCGGGTGACCCTGCGTATCGATCACCGTTGTAGCAACCGGGTGCCCAAGTCGTTGGTGCGGGAAATCAAATCACTTGGAATCTGGGCGATCCAGATGGGTGTGGAGGGTGGCTGATGAGACTTTCCAGTCGTAAGCGGACAGAAGAAAAGATGGAATTGTCTACAACCGGGATGATCGACATCGTTTTCCTGCTTCTTGTCTTTTTCCTGGTGACCTCCAGTTTCATACCCCCGGAAAAAGAACTCCGGCCGGCAATCAAAACGGAAAGCAAGTCGAAATCAGCCTCCAGTTCCGATCTGGAAAAAGCGATGATCGAAATTGTGCCCGAGGGAGGTGTCCATCTTTACAAGCTGGGTTCCACCCGCACCAATAGTGTGGAGAAGCTGATGGAAAGCCTGAAGTCATTTCCCAACAAACTGGATGGTGCCTTTGTCAGGGCCGACGACGAGGCTCCTTTTGACATGACGGCCAAAGCCATCAGCGCAGCGAAAAAATCCGGCTTTGTCGTGGTGACATTCATTGCGGAAGCGGAATAGTCTTGTGGGCAGGAAAGTGGTGCACCCATTGGTCAGATCCCGAAACAGGAACAAGCGGATTCGCACCGGCCTGCTTCTGATCGGGTGCATTACGCTCTCCCTCGGGTTGCCAGTCCGGTCTTCCGGATTCCAGTCCGGTCTGTCTTCCTCAAACCATTCTTCAGTTGCGGTTTCTGCTGACGGAGTTGATCAGCTGGGAGACCTGCTGAAGCGGCTCGATTTGAAACAGCTGCAGGCGGCCCACGTGGAGCAGGTTCTTGCGGAAACCGCCGACCCGGAGCGGCAAAAAGAATTGCGGCGAACGTTGGCAAACCTGTATGTTGCCCAGTTGGAAGACTTCGTCGAAAGCCCGGAAGAATTTCTCCGTGTCGAACAACGATTGCGGGAACTGGAAAGTGCGGTAGCCGACCTGACTACCCCGGAGGTTCTGTTTCAACGACTGGAAACGGAATTTCGCCATGGAGAATTTCTGCTGGCGAGCTATCGCGAGGATCGGCGCAAGGAGCCGCTGCTGGTCAGAGTGCAGGAACTGTTCTCTACTCTTGCCGAACGATTCGAGGCCCTGGAGCAGACCTGTGAGGATCGCATCGAAGAACTGGAGACTTTTGATGCGGGGCTTAATTCGCTTGCCAACCTCAAGGCAGATAGTGAGATCGACAAATTGAGCGAAATCAGTTTCCGCTCTTCCTTTTTTGCGGGATGGTCGCTGTTCAACGTTGGCGTTGGACGACAGGATGCCAAGCTGGGGCGTTCGAATTTCGTGAGGGCACTCAGCTCGTTTTGCAGGTTTCTAGATATCGACCTGGAGGATGACGTCTCGAGTTGGGATGCCTCCTATCTCGAACTGGGAGCGACGCGAAACTGCCAGGCCTTTCTCGGCGTTGCCCTCTGTTACCTGGCACTGGGCCAGAATTCCGATGCGGACGGTTGCTTTGAGCTGATTCGCGGCCCGGATGGAAATCCAGCCATTGCCGACCAGGTGGCCTTCTGGCAAATTCAGTCGCTGCTCGAGTTCGGCATGCTGGACGATGCCCTGCAACTGTCAACGGCTTACCTCGAGACATCCGATTCCCTGAATCCGCTGCAGCGTGGCCAAATTGCGCTCTGCTGCATCCGCTTTGCCTATTCCAAGGGAAAGTTGACCGATGCGAAGCAGCAAATTGGAATGCTGGGTTTCAAGGTTCTCGCCCAGTTGAGGCAGTTTTCGCTGGTCAGGAAACTGCTGGAGGACTACTCGGTCAAACTGCCAAGTCCCTCCTTTTACAGCGACTGGATCGCGGGTCAGAACCTTTGCCAGGATGCTGAAAAATCGGGCTTGGAAGCCGATTACCTGACGGCCGCCGGACGATTGGAAATGGCGGTCGCGAAGGCCAGGGACATCCCTTTGTCTGACCTGGAGCATTGCCGTTATCAATTGGGCTGGGCCTTGTACAAAGGGGCCCGGTTTGCAGCCGCGGCTGCCAGTTTCGAGCTGGTCATCGGCCGGATCGCGAGACTGGATCCCAAAACCGCTGCCACCGCAGCATGGCTGCAGCATGATTGTTACCTGCAGCAGTCAAAAGAGAACCCGGAAATGATCAAGCGGGCTCTCAAGGTATTGGAAAACCTGGTGACCCGTTTTCCAGAATCGGATTTGACCAAAAAGGCGAGGCTGCAGATGGTGAAATTGAGGCAGACCAGCATGAAGGCAGAGGATGCGGTGGCCCGCCTGAAGGAAGTTGTGGAGGAATCTCCTGATGATGTCCTGTCGAAATACGAGTTGTGCCTCGCCCACTATCGCCGCTACCTGCAGCTGGTGCGTGAAAAAAAAACCACGGCGGCGGTTGAACTGGACATTCGCAATGCCATCAACCAACTGACTGACATGGCAAAGGACCTCAAGCCCCAGCAAAGGCTCAAGTTGCTTTTGATTGAGTTGGATGTGCAAACGCGGGACAATATGGACAACCGGGCGGCAGTGGACTCACTGGTTTCAAAAGCCTGGGCCATCGCCAGGGATGTGGACAATAAATCGATGTTGGCGGAGCTGCATTATCGCGAAGTCCAGATCGCCCGGCATCGGATGGATGAGCGGAGCCTGGCAGAGCATGTCTCGTGGCTGGTCGAAAACGGAGACGGAACCCTGTTCCAGAAATCCGTACTGGTTATCCGGGCCACCCAGGTCGAGAACGAACTGAAAAACGCTTCCGGTGAAGACCGGCGGCAGGCTGTCAAAAGAGGGATCGATGTCTACCGGAAACTGGCGAAAGCCTCCGGTTACAATTCCCGGTCCATAAAGAGCAACAGGAATGCCCGAGTGGCCGTTTCCCGCCTGGCCAGTCTGCAGGAGGAGGAGGGGGACCTGGAGGCGGCGACCGGGAACCTTGAACTGCTGGTCAAGGCCCACCCTTCCAATGTCGGTTACCTGCAGAGGTACTCCCGATTGCTGATTCGACTGAAAAGATTTGCCGATTCGGTGGACGGTTGGCGCACGCTGGCACGGGGCTTGAGCAAGGAGTCGGATGGCTGGTACGAGGCCAAGTATTACCTGATGAAGTCGTTGGCAGAAAGCGCGCCTGAAACGGCGAAAGCACCCCTGAAGCAGTTTCTCGGTCTTTACGAGGTTCCCGCGGAATGGAAGCCGAGGTTTGATGATCTGGCCACTCAACTGGGAATCAGGTAGAGCTGCAGAATGAGCGATTCACAAACCCCGGACCAGTTGCCCCGCGATCCGCTTCCGCCGGATCCACCGAAAAGTGAAAAGGTGGACCCGTTACTGGAATCCCTGCTTGCTCGGTCCCGCCCCATTATTGCCGCAGAGCGGGGCCTGAATGCTAAAAGCCGGATGAAAATCCAGGCGCTCGGGAAAAAAATGAAGATCCCGGCAGCAGTGATCGACCAGACGCTGCAATTACTGCATGGGGCACCGCCAGTCCAGGGTGCCGGGGAGTCTCGTTATGAACGGACATTTGCCCAGATCATGCTGCAAAAAATTTCCGACATCCCGGGCAAGATCCTGACCAGCAGAATCGAGGAAAAGGCAATCTCCGTCGGCACCCGAAAGTACCAGCTTTCGGAAGTCCAGGCCAGGAATATTGTCCGTCGTATGGCGGAGGAGGCTGGCGTTCCGCGGGTGACCCTGACCGAAGCAGAGAGGCACATGGAACAGGAGATTGCGGATGCCATCGGAGAGGAAACCTGGGTTACCGGCGAAAAGAAAAACCTGTTGATTCGCAACGGAAAACGGTTGGGAGTGACGGCTGACCAGACGCAGTCCATGATTCAACGTCATCTGCAGTTCAATTTCAAACAGGTCCAGTTTGAGAGGAAATTGACCGACCGGCTCTGGATCGCCGCTGCCTGTATCGTGGTGGGAACGGGCGTGGCCCTGTTTGTCTTTTTCGGTCTCAAGCGGGCTGACCGGGAGGCGCAGAAATCGAACCAGAACCAGGAGAAAAAAGAAAAACCGGAAAAAGACAGTCCCCGGATCCCCGGTACCACCGAATCCGCTGATTGGTGGGATGACTCTCTCAAGCTCGCGCTTCAGAAAACCAGGCTCAAGGTCAACGGTTTCGCCGAGGTACATGACCGGCTCAAGAGCCCCAAGGCGGCCACCCGGCGCGAAGGTTACCTCCAGCTGTTCTCGCTGGATGCAGGAAGTGTCAATGCACGATTGATTCGAAAGAGGATATCGGCCGTTCTTCCCGGGTTGTTTCTTTCGGAACCGGACAGCGACGCACTGAGCGGTCTGCTGGATGGATTCTGCGATTCCATCCGGATGCCCGATGGAAAAGTCCCTGAGTCCGTCGACTTTTTTGAAGAGGCACTCTGGGCCCTGGAAATGCTGAATGAAATCGTAGGCGACCCGAATCTGAGTGACGAAAAGGTGGTTGTCATCCAGAACAGGATCGAACCGCTGGCGGGAAGGAAATTCGACCTGTTTCTTTCGGCTGAGCCGCGGTTACGCAAGCAGAGGCGGTCGCTGTTTGAAAAGTATTTCAAGGATTTGGCGGATATTGGTCACTCCCTGCCTGAAAGGGCGCCCGAAATCTACGAAAAGTTCGAAGACCGGGTGCGTGATGAAATTCCGGAGGACAAATTGCAGGAATTTCGCAACGTTTTTCTTACGACGTTTTTGCGATTCGAAGCTGCCAGGTGGGACCGTTGTTCCAGCCTGATTCAAAAAGCGATCCAGGAATCCAGTGTCAGCCAAATCAGCTATTTCATCGATCTGATGGAATCCAGCGAAATTGAATCGTTGCAGATCTATCTGAAATCCGCCCTGCTCAAACGGGCGGGACTGGGCACTGAATCCGATTCGTTTGCCGAATCCGCCCGTCGATTGCGTGAATATTTCGAGATCGACGACAGCCCGGAGGAGTCCCTGGTCACACCGCATGGCGAGTTGATCGATGGGCTGATTATTCGATACGCCCACCAGTGGATTCTCCGGTCGAGCCGGCTGGACAATCGGCGACAGGCCCAGCTACTTTTGGAATCGGCCTACCTTTCGACCCTGGTGCAAATTCAGGATTTCATGGATCCCGAAGAGATGGACCTCCTGATTGAAAAAGGTTTTCCTGATATCGAGGATAGCCGTTACCTGTCTGTCGTGGCCTCCCGGGAAGCCCCTTCGGGCCGTGACGAATTTGAATCAGGCGGAAATGCCGAACCCGCGAATGGACCCGGTGCAGACGAGCGTTTTGCCCGCGAGGGACTCCGAAAAGCACTCGGAGAACTGAACCAGTTCAAGATCCTGAAGACGGCACGGAGGATCAATGCCGTTGGCCTGGTTCGGCGAATGGCTCCAAGTGTTTCCCGGCTCTCCGGAACGGATGCCACGATCCTTGCCCGTTATCTGCTTTCCCGCAAGGCGCCGCAGGAACACCAGGTGGTCTTGAATGCCATTCCCGAATTCCGTCACTGGCCCCGGTTGGTGATTGCCATGTCGGACCAGCTTCGTCTGCAGGCCTATCCCCATCAAACCTGCCTGGATGTGACCAGCCTGCTACTGAATGAAGATCTGAAATACCAGGGTGAGGGTTGGCCCAAAAAGCTGAGCGAACACCTTTTTGAAAACGGGATGCAACAGTTGGCCGAGAATCAGTCTCGCCCCAGTCAATCGGCAGAACAGGATCCGGTTGCCAACCTGAAAAGTATTCTGGGCTATTATTACCGTTTGCGTGCGGAAGCGTTGGGAATCAATAGCAGGCTGATTGCCGACGGAGATACCGAAGGGATGCTGGATGCAATCCTGGATCACATGAGCAGCATCCTGCGGGCTGGTAAAAAGGTCGATGCTTTGGAAAAAGTCGCGCGGGACCTGGAAATTGTTCAGGCCCTGGGGAAGGACCCGCTGACCCGGTTGCAATTGAAGCAGAAAGCCCTGCTGACCTGCCTGGCGGCAGCAGAGAAACCGGCTGCCGCAGAATCCGGCAAAAGCGAAGCCATGCTCAAGCTGGAAAACCTCTTGAAAAACAGACTCAGTGCCATCCCATCGGTGGTGGGACAAATCTCTGAAAACGAAATCAGGATTCTTTTGTATTACTACCGCCAAAAGTTAGAATAGAGGCGACGGCGGGATTTCAACGGTAGAGAATGTTGGCCTTTCGCCTGGCTCCGGGAAGGGGCAATCCAGCCAGCGTTGCCCAACTGGCATGACAGGGATGCTGCCGGGATTGTCCCATTCCAGGTCGCTTTCCGTCGGGGCGTTCCCTGCCCCAGGGTGAATCACTTTGTCCAGGTGATGAGCACTGGGGGAAATGAAGGCGAGTCGCAGCCCCCAACGGATCCTTCCATCATCCCACCCGCCAATTGAATCCCTCTGTTTCTGGAATCCCTGTGAATCTGCAAAACGAACAACAAGCTCTCAAAAGTCGATGGCTGCGTTGGCTGATTTACCTTCTGGTGATTTCAGCCTCTTCGGTTGCCGCCGGTTATCGAATCCTGCATGTCAACCTGCTCGACCAGGGGACAAGAGAACGCCTCAAGTCCGAGGGCAAGCCTTACTGGGAAGGGTCGCCATTACTTTCGGCGAATGACCGCAGCCGCTGGTGCACGATCCGGGCTCTGGGCGACGGGAACCGGTATGAAATCGATGGGATTATTGCCAACCCGGACAACCCGGGGGAATTCGACCTGGCGGATCCCCGCAAGCGAAACCGCTTTTGGGCTACGATTGACCTGGTCAAGCACCCCGATCAACAGGGAGAAATGCACTATTACTCCAGCAAGCCGACGCTGCTTCCAACGCTGTTGGCCTACCTTTACCGGGGAGTCCGGTTGGTGACTGGAAAGGACCTGGAGAACCATCCTTTTGAAGTGGTTCGCATCCTGTTGATCCTGGTGAATGTGGTTCCCATGGCTCTTTTCCTGGTCCTGATGGCTGCGGTGTTTGAGACACTGGCACAGGATTCCTACACAAGGATCATCCTTTTGGTGGGAGCTTCCCTGGGAACCTACCTGACACCCTTCAGTATTACGCTCAACAATCATCTCCCGGCGGCTTTCAGTGTCGGCGTGGTCCTGTTTGCCCTGGTTCACATCCTGAAAAACAGGAACGCCTGGTCCATCCATTTTTTTGTTGCCGGTGTTTTTTCGGCCTTTGCCGCTGCCAATGAATTGCCGGCTCTCTCCTTTTTCTGCTGGGTCGGCCTGATCCTGCTGGTAACAAATTTTTTCAGGACCCTCCTGTTTTTTGTTCCCGGAGCTGTATTGGTGATCGCCGGTTTTTTCGTTACCAATTACAACGCTCACCATGACTGGATACCCCCTTACGCCCATCGGGATGACGGGGAGGTTGTGGGCAGGCTGGACGACGGCCTGTATCAGGCGGTGGAAAAAAAAGAGGTCACCCCGGAGCTGGCTGCAGCCATCAATCAACATGCAGAAAAGGTCGGTTTTTACGTTTCAGCCGGTTCGGCCACGATCCATGCTGGACAAACGCCTGTGGGCAAATCGGTCGAAAGCCGATTTGTGCTGACTCAGACCAATGACTCTCAGCGACTGGCCATCGTCCGTCAAAAATCGGGAATTATCGAAATTCGGAAATGGGACAACTGGTACGAATACCCTGAAAGCTTCTGGTTGATCGGCAGAAAAGGGGGAGTGGACCGGGGTGAGGCGAGGCCGGAAATTTACGCATTTCATTGCCTTGTGGGGCATCATGGTATTTTTTCACTGACCCCTCTCTGGATTCTTTCTCTCGGGGGATTGCCACTGATGAGCAGGCACCCTTACAGGCGATTTGGATGGATCGGCCTGATGACCCTGGTGGTATCGGTGGTGGTGGTCGCGTTTTATCTTTCGAGACCACTGGAGGATCGCAATTACGGTGGTGGGACGAGTGCCCTGAGATGGCTCCTCTGGATGGCGCCTCTCTGGCTTGTGGCGGCGATTCCAATGGTGGACCTGCTGTCGAAATCGATTTGGGGAAAGATCTTCGTGGCGATCCTGGCGGTTGCAAGCATCGCTTCGGCCCACTACTCCGCGATGAATCCCTGGGTGCATCCGTGGCTTTATGAATTGCTGGTCCAGATGGAGTGGATCCAGCCCTTCTGATCTTTGTTGCCAGCGTTGAGGCATAGTCTGTACGGATGTCGGGAAATGGACGGTCTTTGGTGATTGCTTGCCGGGAGTGGCAGATGCACCCGGAACTCCGGATTCCGGTCAATTTTTCATCCAGCCGTACAGCTTCCTCAACTCGCTGGTCGTTTTGATGAAAAAGCGGACAACAGGGATTTCCAGTCATTGTTGCCCCGGAGATCGAGTTTTTCCTCCGAAGTTCCATTCAGGTAGCGAACCTCGCTACAGGAAAAGCAGACCAGGAACCGGTGCACTTGGGGACCGTCTTTCCATTCCACGGCAAAATCCGGGTGAAATGGGCCGCAGTCCCTGGGGACACCGTTCGGAAGCGTATAGCGACTGGAATCTCCCAAAAGTTTTCTGAACTTTGGGGCCTGTGCCGCCTTGGCGATCACCCCCGGCGTGTAAAACGGAAAGCCGCCGATGGTGGTCACGTCAGCGCGTTTTTTTTCCTCTGCCAGCAGGTTGGCCTCCCGCAACTGGTGCGGAAGCCCCTCTTAGACCGTAAAGGTGGATGTGGGTTTCAGGGAGCTTACCCAGGATGGAGATGAACCCCATCCGCAGACCAGGAAGCAAACAAGCGTCATTCCCGGGATATTGAAGAGCTTTTGGAGTGACATCGAAAAACCTCTCAAAAACATTCCGAAAAATTGGGAACAGCGGGGCAGGGAACCGGCTCCTGCCGTCCTCGGTGAAAATGCGCCTGTTTTTTACGGCACCCCTGTTCCCCCAGGGTGTCGTTCGGTTGGAGAAGCGACTGTTGGCATCACCATCCAGCCTGCTGTTGAAGCGAATCGAGGTGATTCGAAACAGGTATCTAGCGGATGCGGATGTCCGAAGAACCGACTGCGTAGGCCTGGCGATTTTCAATAAAGGCTCGCAACTGGAATTTGCCCTTCAGCTGCTCCGGTACATCGATTTCCACTTCGAAGGGCCCCTCGTCAACTTCAAAGACCTGACGGGCCACCGTTTTCCTGTTGGCAGAGACATATTCCTGCTGGATGCGTTCGAGAAATTCATGCGTCCATTCGAATTCTTTTCGATCTTTGGGACGAAAGGGCAACTTGGCGCGGTCAAAGCTCAATTCCACCAGCAGGCGACCAGCGTGCGGACTGTCTCCACTGACCAGGAGGCTTTTGCCGGAGACGGCCGTGGATGGGGTGGAGAGTGGAACGGTTTTTGCGCGGGGCAGCCGGAGCAGTGGATCCCCCCGGATATTGAAAAGCTGGACATGTTCCAGGCGTTCTTCATCCAACTGATCACGATTCGGACTGAAAACGCCCGCCACGGCTTCGATGGCTGACCGGGTTCGATCGAACTGGTTTTTCTTTCGGGCTGCCAGGTTCTGCTTTGCCTTTCGTATCAACTCACCGAGCGTTTCGCAGTTGCCTTCGAAGGTAGCGGTCAACATCTCATGCGAAAGAACCGCCATCGCGTACGGCATGGTGATTCGGCTGCCGGCCAAAACAGCAACCGGCCCTCCGGGTGCTTCCAGCATTTCTTCAGCCAGGCAATCATCAATCGCGTCCATGGCCCCGGTGTAACAGGCCAGCAGAACGGCAATGGGGGGGCCGTTGCGGGCAGCCAACTTGTGTTTGTCAAAGATATTGAGGATCTTGAAACTGGAAACCGGCGTTTTGACATGGTCGAGTCGATGAATGTGACCGTGACCAAAATAAACCCAGAACAGTGAACCTTCGTTGAGACTCTTCAGTGTTTCGCCGTGAAAATTCCTCGGGTCGGGGCAGTAGGGACTTCTCCAGCTGGCATAGGTCATCCTGGTTTCAAAGTCAGCCGGAATTCCCTTGAGAATCAGTTGGCGGGCAGCGGCTTCAATAATTCGGTCGGTTACCGATCCAAAGCCACCAACACCTGCAACCAGGTTGATTCGTTGACGCCAGGGACCCACCGGAGGGTTTTTTTCATAGTCCAGTATTTTTTGGATCACCTGCCTCAGTTCCAACGCCGTGTCGACCGAAAGCCGACCCACCGTCAACTCGGGAACCAGGTCATCGTTCAGGTCGGCAAAGACGTTGTCGGTACAGATGATTGGCTCGGAACCAAAACGTACGTTCACCACGGCTCGGACCGTGCCGCGGGGGACCACTGGCGGCTGGTGGAATTCATTGATCCTCTTTGCAAAACAGTCGCCGATCAACAGCAGGTTGCCAAGAGGATATTTTTTGCAAAGTGTGCGGATCCGGGCCTTGAGTTCCAACGCACTCTTTTCAGGTTGGACCATCACAATGCCATGGCCCTGAGATTCCCGGTGGCGAATCCAGGGGATCATTTCGGACTGAAAGACCTGGGGACAGACGACAAGCGTATCGATCCGCCGGAATGAAGCTTCTGTCTCGGAGCTGTGGGCTCGATGGGCAAGCAAAGCCCAGAGGGCAGCAGCGATAACAAAACCGGTTCGGCTCATGGATGGCGGTATCAGGAAAAGGGCCTTTTTGTAGGTTTCGTCAGACTCAGTGCTCTTTGTCGAACAAAAACGGCCTGTTTTGGGAGCGGAATTTTCGCTGCATTGTACGGCTTTCAAGAAACTCCGGTTAGTAAAAATACGGAAGATGCGAGCTGACGTGGCCATTGGCATCGTGTCAACCGTTCCGCTGTACGGGGTTTTCAAGATCTTTGGCTTTCGACCTGTGTGTCTACGTTCCAACCCGACACTTTGCAGTCCGCCGACTTGCATCGATTTCCGGGTGGGTCAAACTGGCATTACTCGAAATTGTCCCACCTTGTGTGCATTGGAACTTATGAGATTTTTCTTTTTCGCCAAGCTGTCAATTGGATTGCTGGCACTGTTTGCATTCGTTTCTTCTGCCAGCCCGCAGGATGAGGCGCAAATTGCCTACCGGACCCTCGAGAACGTCCCTTACCGGAGTCGTTCCGAGAACGATTACGCCAATGAACGGTGTCGACTCGATCTTTATTTCCCCACGGAAAAAAAAGATTTTGCCACGGTAGTCTGGTTTCATGGAGGCGGGTTGAAGCAGGGCAGTAAAACAATTCCCCCCGAGTTGAAGGAAAAGGGGATGGCTGTCGTGGCTGTCAATTATCGTCTGCATCCCCGGGTTCAATCACCGGTCTACATCGATGATGCTGCAGCCTCGGTGGCCTGGACCATGAAAAACATCCAACGTTACGGTGGCAACCCCAGGAAAGTTTTTGTCAGTGGCCACTCCGCGGGTGGCTATTTGACCAGCATGGTAGGTCTGGACAGAAGCTACCTCAAAAAATATGGGGTCGCGGCAGACGATTTGGCCGGTTTGATTCCTTTTAGTGGGCATACGATCACCCATTTTACGGTGCGGGCAGAGCGTGGAATTGGCGACAAGCAGCCGCTGGTTGACGAGCTGGCTCCACTTTTTCATGTCCGCAAGGATTGCCCACCCATTTTGCTTATTACCGGAGACCGGGACCTGGAAATGTTGGGTCGGTATGAGGAAAACGCCTATTTCTGGAGGATGTTGAAGGTAGTGGGCCACCAGCAGGCTGAACTGCTGGAGCTGGATGGTTACAATCATGGTGGAATGGCCGGGCCTGCCCACCCACTGCTGGTCCGATTTGTTCGCCGGTTGGAAAAAAAAATTCGTTGATCCGTCCGAGGACCAGGAGCTGGCATTTGACTGGTGAGCCTTTTTTCAAAAAAAACCGTAAGCCTGTGGATAACCTCCCAAAATGTCGGGATCCATACCCTGCGAATGAGGAAATCACCTTGAGCTGGCGGTTTGGCTTTTTTCGCTGGACCGGAGGTTGGTTCGAAATGTGCCCCCATTGCCGGTCGCCCCGGGACTCGTTTGTACAGTTTTGTAAGGAATGGGCCCATTTTAAAAAGAACAGGTCCGACTTTTTTACGTTCCTTTTTGCCAATGAAAAACATGAAATCAAACACGTTGATCCCTGTGCTGTCTCTCCTGGTGCTGCTGACTGGAGACGCTGTCTGGTCAGATGACCGGCCACGAGTTATCTGGTACGGAACCCTGGAGGGAGGACTGGCAGAAGCCAAACGCTCGGACCGTCCGATCCTGCTTATCTCGGCAGCCCCCCACTGTCATTCGGTTTCCGGGATCTGGTGACCGGGCAAGCAGAAGATGGACAGTAGTTACTGGTCCAAGGAAAATGTGGTGAAAGCAACCAGGGATTTTGTCTGCATCCGCCTGGCTACCTACGAGGACACCGAAGAGGTCAAGTTCCTGGCAAACGTCTACAGGGGGCGGTCCGGGCAGCTGGAAAATACTGTTTTTGCCCTCCTGGATTCCGATGGCAAAAAACGATTGGCCCGATCCGGCCGGTCGCCCGATTTTGCCTTCCGGGGAGACCGGCAATTCGTGTCAGGGCTGGAGCAGATTGCCAGGGAAAAGGGAAGCCCGAAGAAACGCTTTTCCGATCCCGCTTTGCCGCTGGTCAAGAATGTCGATCTGGGACTCAATGTGGCTTCCTGTGACGGGATTCAGATGATCCTGGTGGTTGGTGAAGATGAAGCCAGGGTACGGGAACTTTCGCAAAAAGCTCTTCCACTGGCCTGGAACGACCAGGTCGGCGGACAGTTCGTTTTTGCGACAGCTACCAAGGTTGGGGAACTCCGACCGCTGGGGTTGAAAAAACTTGAAAATGGCATCTATGTAGTCAATCCCGGTCAGTTCGGGATGTCGGGCCAGGTCGTCGCCAGCTGGGGTGAAGACTTTGATGCCGGCGAGGTAACCAAGCGGCTGGCTGAACTTTGCGGCAGTTATCAGGTCAACAAGAATTACCAACAGCATATCCAGACCGGAATCGGTTTGGGAATCGAGTGGAAAACAGAAACACCGGTCACCGATCAACAATCGCTGCGAGCGACCGAAAGGGCCCGTGGCCGGTAGTGAACTATCAAATCAATGAATCCATCACGACTTAACCCCTGAGGAAATAATGAAACGAAAATTCTGTGTACTTGGACTGGTTTTTGCCTTGGCGATGGCAAATGTGTTGATCGCCCAGCCGGACGATCGACGGGGTCCGGAAGACCGTGGGCCCGGACGTGCTGACGAAGGACGTGGTGGCGGTCCCGGTTTTGGTGGCGGTCCAGGTGGACAGGAGGGGCGTGGCGGTTTTGGTGGTCGCGGAGGCTTCGGAGGCCCCGGTGGTCGCGGAGGCTTCGGTGGTCGTGGCGGCTTCGGTGGTCCCGGTGGCGGAACCGGTGGGCAGGGAGGTTTCGGTGGAGGACCGGGAGCCCCTCCCAACCTGCTGATGGAAGCACTTGATGGCAACCAGGATGGCGTGATCTCAGCGGAGGAACTCAAGAACGCGGCCAGGGCCCTCGCCAAGCTTGACCGGAATAAAGACGGAAAACTGGCAGGCGATGAATTACATCCTCCCATGAGGGGCGGCCAGGGCGGCGGTCCCGGTGGCCGTGGCGGCTTCGGTGGCGGACCTGGTGGCCCCGGGGGACCGGACGCCGGCGGACCGGGTGGAGCCGGTGGCCGGAACGACAATGGTCCGGGAATGAATCCGGAGCAGATGATTGGCATTCTTTTCAACAATTTTGACAAAAACAAGGATGGTCGGCTGACCAAGGATGAATTGCCCGAACGGATGGCTTCGATGGTCACTGCCAACGATTCAAATTCCGATGGAGCCCTGGACCGAAAGGAGATGGAGGCGGCAGCGGCCAAGATGTCCAAAGGTCGTGGTGGCGCTGGCGGTCGTGGCGGCGCTGGCGGTCGTGGCGGCGCTGGCGGTCGTGGCGGTGGATTCGGCGGCGGACATGGACCGGGAGGTCGTGGTGGCTTTGGTGGTGGTCCCGGAGGTCCCGGTGGTGGTCCCGGAGGCGGTCCTGGAAACCGGGGGGAAGCTCCCAATCGTCCACCTTTTGAAGAGGACAAGTAGAACCACCGGGTTCCAATCCAGCTGGTTTTCAAGGCCCCGTATCTTACGGGGCTTTTTTTTGGGTTGTGCTGGTATTTCTGTTTTGCTCCGCATTCGTCCTTGGCGCCGCAAACTTTGTTTTTGAAGATAAGTAGATGACCAGTGCTACCGATTCTTCAACGTCCGTCGAAAAAAACGAATTCGGATATGTCATTCCGAAACTTCGCCCGCTGCAAATTGGAAATCTGACGATTGATCCACCCATCCTGCAGGCGCCGATGGCGGGTTTTACCAATTTTGCCTTTCGTCAGATTGTTCGTGAGTATGGTGGAGCCGGGTTGCAGGCAACGGAAATGGTCAATGCCCGTGGTTTCGTCTGGTTGGACGAGAACGAGGCGGAGCACCCGGACCGATTGTGGGGGATCAAGGACGAGGCCCGTCCGTTGGCGGTTCAAATCTGGGATAACCAACCCGACACAATGGCCAAGGTCGCCAGTCGACTTGCCGAGGAATACCGGGTCAGCGTCGTCGACATCAACTTTGGTTGTCCGGTCAAGCAGGTGACGCAGCGTGCGCATTCCGGTTCCTACCTTTTGAAACACCCTGAGAGGATGAGAGCGATCATTACCCGCGTCGTCGAGGCTGCGGCTCCAACGCCGGTGACTGCCAAGATCCGTCTTGGTTGCACCCGGGACAATGCCAACGCCATCGAGGTCGCACAGGTGGTTGAAGAATCGGGCGCTGCGGCATTGACGGTACACGGTCGTACCGCCCAGGATTTTTTCAAGGGGACGGCCGATTGGGATCATATTTCCCGAATCAAGCCTTACCTGAAAAAGATCCCGCTCATCGGAAACGGAGATCTGACTTCCGCAGACGAGGTTCATGATGCACTGGTCAACCATGATGTCGATGGTGTCATGATTGCCAGGGCCTGCCTGGGACGTCCCTGGTTGTTCGCCCAGGCTTGTGCGAGAATCCAGGGCAAACCGGTCCCGGCTGATCCGTCGCTGGAAGAGCAGAAGGAATGCATGCTGCACCACTTTGATTTGGTGGTCAAACGTTTTGGCCTGGAAAAAGGTACGCTGCTGATGAGGAAATACGCCTGTTGCTATGCGGCGGGCAAGCCGGGGGCTCGTCACTTTCGCACTCACGTGGCCAAGGTCAAAAGCCCGGACGAGTTTCACCAGGTGGTACGCGAGTATTTTCCCACCGATGAAGAGTAAAAAGTTGTGCCGGGCGTGTCAGGCGATCAGGTCGGTGAGTACTTTTCCTTCCACATCTGTCAGGCGAAATTGCCGGCCATTGTGTTTGAAAGTCAGGCGTTTGTGATCCAGGCCGAGTTGGTGGAGGAGAGTCGCATGCAGGTCATAGTGTGAAACCCTGTTCTTGACCGCGTGCATTCCAAGTTCATCCGTTTCACCATAACTGGTTCCTCCCCGGATTCCACCTCCCGCCATCCAGATGGAGAAGCCGTAGTGATGGTGTCCCCGTCCAAGTTTTCCTGGGGTGGCCCGCTCTTCCTCAAACGGGGTCCGGCCGAATTCCGTCGTCCAGACGACCAGGGTTTCATCCAACAGTCCGCGGGACTTGAGGTCCTTGATCAAGCCGGCAATCGCCTGGTCGGTTCTGGCTGCGTTGCTCTGGTGATTGCGTACCAGTCCCCCCCGGTTTCCATGAGCATCCCAGCGGCGTCCGGTGGTTCCGTCAAAAACCTCCACAAATCGCACACCCTGTTCCACCAGGCGACGCGCCCGGAGGCAGCTCTCCCCGAAATCGGACTCCCCATAAAGTTGGCGAGTGGCTTTGGATTCCTGCCCGATATCAAACAGCTCGGGCGCTGCAGTCTGCATCTGAAAAGCTTTTTCCAACGTGTCGATTCTAGATTCCAGTTCACCCTGTGACCTGTTTTTTTCGAGGTGGATCCGGTTGAGTCGGTTGATTAGGTCAAGTTCCCGTCTTTGCAGGTCGGGTGAAAGTTCCCGGATTCGCTTCAGGTGGGGAATGGGTGGTCCTCCTTTTCCCGCTTCCACAACGGTCGCCTGGTGGGAGGCAGGGAGGAAACCGGAATGGTACATCGCCCGCCCGCCGGAAGAATTGTTTGAGGGACCATCCAGCAAAACAACAAATCCAGGCATGTCGGAGTTTTCTGATCCGAGGCCATAATTGACCCAGGAACCGAGGCTGGGAAAACCGGGCCGATTGTAACCGGTGTGCATCATCAATTGACCGACCGAATGAATCGGTGAGCCGGCGTACATCGATTTGATGACTGCCAATTCGTCCACCACCTCGCTCAGGTGCGGAAAAAGACTGCTGATCCAGGTGCCTGACTGGCCATGCTGTTTGAAAGGAAAAACAGGTGGAAGAACCCTGGATCGTGAAAAGTCTTTTTCAGGGTTGAATCCTTTGAGTTCTTTTTCGCTGAACAGTTCATCAGCCCGTTTCCCCGAATGTTTTTTCAGGGCCGGTTTGTAGTCGAATGTTTCCAGGTGACTGGCACCGCCCATCATGAACAACAAAATCACGCTTTTGGCCCTGGGGCGAAAATGGGGTTCCGATGTCGCTTTATCCGACGAACGATCCAGCAGGTTGGCAAGGGCCAGGTTGCCCAGCCCAATTCCGTCCATGCCCAGTGCCCCTGCCATACCCAGTGACCCTGACATACCCAGTGCAGAACCCCAACCGAGTAGTTGGCGGCGATTGTGTCGAATGATGGAGCTGGATGGGGGCATTCGATGCAAGGCCTTTTTTCAGCGGACGTAAATGAATTCGTTGACGTTCAGAAGCGCGTGGCAATAAAGCACCCAGCCGGAAATCCCGCCTTGGCCGGGCGTCGATTCGATGAATTTCAACCCGGCCAGGGTTTCCTCGTCGGATGGTCGCCTTGCAAAAGCAAGCTGGTAAAGACTTTCTATTCGCTCTGCAGGATCAGAGGATGACTCCACCCTTTTGGCAAGAAGCCGAGCCTGATCCCAGACGAACTTCGAATTCAGCCCGTACAGGGCGCTGGTCGGGGTTGTGCTGGTACCCCGTTTTCCCTGGCTGCGAAAATTACTTGCGCCATCAAAGGTTTTCAGGATGGGGTGCAGCTGAAAGCGGGAATTCATCAGGTAGATCGAACGTCGCCAGTCTTTCGACTTTTCGACATATTTTGTCCTGTTTGTGCCTACTGGAATGCTGGGTCCATACATTTTTGTATCGAGGCTACCGGAAACCGCCAGCAGGTTGTCCCGGATGGCCTCGGCTGACAGCCGTCGGGGGCGGTAGTGCCACAACCATTGGTTCTCGCTGTCTTTGGCCATCCATTGATCACTGGAAGCCTGTTGCCAGGTTGCACTGTTCAGGATCAGCCGGTGAAGTGGCTTGAGTTTCCAGTCCTCTTTAATCAACTCCAGGGCCAGCCAGTCAAGCAGCTGGGGGTGGGTGGGCGGTGAACCGAGGCGTCCAAAATCATTCGGTGTGTCCACCAACCCTCTGCCAAAGTGGTGTTGCCAAAGGCGATTGACGATCACCCGGGCCAACATTCCTCCAGCGCCATCTTCGACATCCGTCATCCACCGTGAGAGGGCTTGCCGGGGTTCTGCATGGTTCAGCCATTTGCGGAAATCCGGGTGGTCCCGGGTCAGCACAGTAACAAATCCGGGCGTGACTTTGCGGATCGGGCGTTGCCACTTGCCACCGCCAAGCAGGTGCGGGTGCTCGATCACGGGCAACTTGTTTGAGCCGACCTGGTTGGTCACCCTGGCAAGATCAAAAAACAGTGCAGACAGCTGGTAATATTCCTCGCTGCTGACGGGGTCCACCTTATGGTCATGGCACCGGGCACATTCGATCGTCATGCCCAGGAAAGCACTCCCGGTAGCTGAAATCATGTCGTCCAGCATATGAAACTTTTTATCGTTGGGATGGGAGTTCCTTTGCAGCTTCGTACCCAGTCGGACAAAGAGGTTCAGGTCCGCCGCCAAAGGGGATGGCAGGTCCGAGGGCTGAAGCCCGCTACCCGACAATTGTCGGGCCACAAATTCGTCGAATGGCATGTCCTGGTTAAAAGCCCGAATCACGGCATCCCGGTAACGGTAGGCGTCGTGCCTCGGTTTGTCCTCTTCAGGATTGGATCCCTCGGATTCACCAAACCGGGCAACGTCCAGCCAGTGACGTCCCCATCTTTCTCCGAAGTGAGGTGATTCCAGCAGTCGATCGATGAGCGCTGAAAAAGCGGTGGCAGAGGGGGCTCCCGGAAGCCGGTCATTCTGTTCCGGCGCGGGGGGCAGGCCAAGCAGGTCAAAGTGGACCCGGCGGACCAGGGTTTCCGGAGTGGCTCTCCTTGCCGGCGTAATTTTCTGTTCCAACATCCGTTTCAAAACAAACTGGTCAATCGTATTGCGGATCCAGTCTGAGTCGAGGGAAGGCGGTGAAACAGGTTTCAGTCTCCGGTAGGACCAGTGCTGACGCCCCTGTTTCCGCATCCATTTTTTTCCGTTGGCGTCGCTTGCCTTGCGAGGGTCGACTGCTCCAAGCCGGATCCAGTTTTCAAAATCCCGGATGGTCCTCTCGTCCAATTTTTTTCCCGGTGGCATTTCCAGTTTGCCATGTCGCAGGGCATCGATCAGCAGGCTGGTTTTTGGATTTCCGGGCACCAGGGCCGGGCCCGATTCGCCCCCCTTCAACAGTCCTGATTTTGAATCGACCAGCAGGCCGGCTTTCAGGTTGCCCTTTTGGGCGGCATCCGCAGAATGGCAGGAGTAACATTCCTGGATCAGGACCGGCCGAATTCTGTTTTCAAAAAAACGGACCTTGTCCGGGTCCTGGGGGTTCCTGTCGTCGGTTGCCAACAGCGAAAGAGGCATCAAAAACCACGCCAGGCCCGGGCTGGAGAATCTGACCGGTTGCCTTGACATGGGAAGGGGCTCGGGGGATTTGATGTGTATTGGTGATTCGGTTTCTCCAAGCCGGGCCAGCTCATTTGTGGAATCTCATGAATCCGTCGATTCCGGTCCATGACAATTCCGCAGGATACTTTCCCGGCTTTTGGACTTATTGGTTGCTGGCAACTTTCTTTTCGGAAACCAGTTGAACCCGGTTCCAATAAGCCCACTCGCAGAACCAGTCATTGGCACGGTTTTCCAGAACCAGGTCGATTTTTTGGCCTGCGTAGTTGCTCAGGTCAACCGCGACATCCAGCCATTCATCCGGACTGACGGTCTTGGAACTGACCAGTTGGTCGGAAATGACTTTGCCGTTGACCAGTACACGTAATTGCCAGTCCCCGTGCGGGTGATGGCTGACCCGGATTTTGAGCTGCGTTGTCATTCCTGCAGGAACAAGCAGTTTGCGATGCAGGCTACTGGGCGACTTCCTGTCCAGGGGGTGAGTCTGAACGGCTGCCTGATTGCGGAAGACCTTGTGCCACACCACGCCGCCTTCGCCGACATTCCTGACCTGGAATCCCGGCGCGACTTGTTGAATGATTTTCTGCCATTGTTCCCTGGAAGCCGGTTGTTTGGCGGCGAATTTGCCCTTTTGGTAATAGGGAACCACCTTAACGTTGCCCGAGGCGAGACGCCGGGCCACGAATTCGGACAGTTTGGGGATCTTTCCACTTACGGCCAGTTGCAGGGCCTGGTCCCTGTTCTCGGGAACCATCGGCTCGAGTCCGAACCAGTACATGCGAGGCAGGTTATTGTCCTTGATGTCTTCCGGGTGCGAAACAAGTCCCGCAAGGATGGGCCAACGCTCCTGAAAACCCAAACGCTGCACGGCGGAGGCAAGGTAAAGACGAACAACCGGCGAAGGGTCCTTTTTGGCCAATGACGCCATTTTTTCAAGGATTTCTTCCGGCAGCTGAACACTCTTTCCTCCCTTGGGCTGGAAGGCATTGATGTCCGAGTTGTCACACAAAAACTGGATCGACCAGCTTCGCACGTAGGGATCATCATGACCGAGCAACATGGACAGGCGTCCCTCATCCAGTCCGCCCACGACCTGCAACGCCCACAGGGCCCGCAGTCGTTTCGGGGAGGTTTTGGCGGATCGCAAAAGTTTTTCCAGTTGGTTAACGGTCTGCTGTTTGTTCAGCTTGCCGGTGGTGGCGCGGTGATGAAGGATCGTGCGGGCGTGCCTGACATACCAATCATTGTTGTGGGCTTGCAGATCGACCAGTTCGCTGTCCGCAAGGGCATTCAGGTCGCGGCGTGGAAACGGCTTGGAACCTTTGGGCATGATGCGGTAGATGCGGCCGCTGTTGGGAAAGTTGATGGTGTTTCCGCAGACATCGGTGTCATGCCAATCGAGGATGTATACGCCACCCTCAGGGCCTGTTTCCACACTGAACCCGACCCAGGCCAGATCATTGGTGGGCATGAAGTCATCGCCATGGCTTCCGATGAAGGTCGAGCCGTTCGGGGTCAAAATATCAGTCAATACGGCATGTTCGTGGATGTTGCACATGAACAGGCGATTGCGATACTCGGATGGAAAAGCATCAGCAAGATAGACTCTCGCACCCCCATGCGCCGACAGACGGTTCTTGTGGGTCCGGATAGTTTTAATGTCATCGTAGATATAAGGGTTGACGTGCGGCAGACTCTGTTTTGTGTAGACCCCTCCCTGGACAACATGAAACAGGTGCGGAATCACGCAGCAGGTCGCAAAGCCCTGCCCATGGTCATCAAAATCAAAACCCCAGGGATTGGATAACCCGCGGGCAAAGACTTCGTATTTTTTCTTCACAGGGTGATAACGCCAGATTCCCCCATCGATAAATTGCCGCTGTTTGTCTCCATCGCCCGGTTTTCCTACCTGGGAACGGGTGAAGACCCCGTGACACCCGTACAGCCAGCCATCCGGTCCCCAGTTAAAGCTGTTCAACGTTTCATGCCGGTCGTGAATGCCCCAACCGTCCAGCAATACCTGGGGAGGGCCATCCGGCTTGTCATCACCATTGGCATCCGGAATGAAGGTCAGGTTGGGCGGGGAACCAACAAAAACGCCGCCATGACCGACTGCCAAGCCCGAGGTGAAGGTCAGCTTGTCGGTAAATGTTTTTTTCCGGTCAAAGGTTCCGTCGCCGTCTGTGTCTTCAAAGATCTGGATGCGACTGACAGGATCCGAGGTGTGATTGCGTCGTGTGCGGTAATTGAAGTTTTCGGCAACCCAGATCCGTCCCCGGTGATCGAAACAAAAAGCGATCGGTTCAGCGATGTCAGGCTCTGCCGCAAAGATGGAGACTTCGAATCCTTCCGGAATGGCCATCTTGCTGACCGCTTCTGCCGGCTTGAGAAAGGGCGCATTGCTGGTCCGGTGCTGTTTTTTGGGGAGCTTGTTCTTGGACTTGGAGTCCTGGGCCGCTGCCGGGTGAAAAGCGGCGACAATCAACCAGAGCAACGTCAGGGCGGTCGCTACCGTTCGGCCTGCACCGGCCACAGAAAATTTAAAGCGAAGGATGGTTCCTGTTTCGATGGCTGTCATTTTTCAAGCTCCACTTGCTCGGTCGTTTGAAGGTATTTTATCAGGTCAACGACCTGTTGGGGGGTTAATTCGTCAAGTTGCCCATCCGGCATGATGGACTTGTCCGAGGTTTTCCTGTTTTCGATGTCTTCCTTGGCGATCACCACTCGCGGTTGTTCGGGTGTCCTGAGCACCACGCGAAGCCCATCTTCCTCTGCAATTACACCGGTCACGAGTAAACCATCCACGGTGGAAATCATCTCGGCCCGGTAGCCCTCGGGCACATCGTAGCTTGGATCCACGCTGTTGAGCAGGATGTAGTCCAGGTTGGCCCGGTTGGAGCCGGTTAAATCAGGTCCTACCTTTCCCCCCTGGCCATACAAAAGGTGGCAGGATGCGCAGGTTCGGTTGAAAATGGCCCTTCCCCGTGACGCTTTGGCCTTGGCGAGCGCTGCCGGCGTGATCATCTCCTTGTAGCGGGCAATCTGCTTTTCCCGGTCTTTGCCGATTGATTTGATTGTTCCATAGATTTCTTCAAACGGTGGCCCGAGGGTCTGGCTCAGCGAACGGGCTACCTGGACCGGTATTTCCTCACGTGGAACCTGTTTTTTTTCCAGGGCTTTCAGTAACTGATTGGCATAGGATTTTCTCGCTGCCAACGTTTCCACAACCGCTTTTCGGCTTGCCGGCTCGAATTTTGAAAACCGGCTCAGCAGCAACTGGGGGGCTTGCCCGTTCTCCATCAGGGCAAATCCACGAATGGCATCGATCTGGAGTTCATCGTGGTCGAGTAGCTGCACCAGGTAATCGGAAGCCTGCCGATTTTTTTGCGACAGCAGGCTTCGCAGGGCCCGGCGACGATTCTCCACGGCAGCTGCAGGATCCTGCAGGATGCCAAGTGATTTTTCGATTGCTTTTGGGTCACCGAAAATCTGCGAAAGCTGATCCACCTTTTTCCGGACATCGGCGTTTTTGCTTTTGGACAGCTTGCTGGCAAGATCGCTCCAGCCGCGGGGAGCAGGGACGTTTCTGCGTCCTTCGAGTCCACCCAGCATTCCCTTGAGTAACGCTGCCTGAACGTTGACGTCGTTCGAACTCTGAATGATGGCCACCAGGGGAGCAAGTGAATCGGATTCATCCTGCCCATGGGTGATCCTGTACATTGGGAACAGTCCCAGCAAGAAAGTTGCTCCCGGAAAAAGGAACGCATGCCAGATGGTAGGGAATGGCTTCATGGAAAATGCACAACAGTGGTTCGTTTCAAAATATCATTCTGATGGAATTATTTACGGCTGTCACATCCCAAAACAGTCGTTTCGACAGTCAACCCGTTGAGACGACCAGGCTGACGTGCGAAATTCTCCGGCAAAGAACTGTTTGAAAACCGCAGCGAGGCTTGCACAATCATCAGTGTTACCAATCGATACAGACCGG
>JAYZFP010000033.1:0-49923 GCA_036336715.1 Planctomycetota bacterium | reverse complement strand
GCCATTTCCAATAATCGGGATCTTGCCAACCTGATGGCCGAGATGACGGGTGAGCTGAATGCTTCGCACATCGGGGTTTCTTACCGTCCGCCTCCTGCGGAAGGTGGTGACAGGACGGCGGCACTGGGTGTGATTTTTGATTTAAAGGATACACGGGGACCTCTTTTGATAGACGAGGTTCTGGACAAAAGTGCGCTCAAAAAAGTCAAGAGCCGGATCCGGGCAGGAATGAAACTGGCCGCCATCAATGGAGTTTCACTTGACAAGAATTCCAACCTTGCAGAACTTTTGAATCACCAGGCCGGAAAACGGGTCCGGTTGTCCTTGATTCGCGAAGATGGAACACGCTTTGAAGAGGTAACGATCCCGGTTTCCCCGGGAACACAGGGTCAGTTGATGTACGAGCGTTGGGTAAAAAAACGCAGGGAGCTGGTGGATCGACTTTCCGGAGGACGCCTTGGTTATGTACATGTTCGGGGAATGAATGACCCAAGTTTCAGGGTGGTTTATTCTGAAATTCTTGGCCGGAATTTTGGCAGGGAAGCGATCGTCGTCGATACACGATGGAACGGAGGTGGATGGCTTCACAACGACCTGGCCAAACTTCTGATGGGAAAGGAATACGTAACCATGCACGTCCGTGGGAGAGAGTACCGGGGAGATTCATTGGACCAATGGAACAAACCATCCATCCTGGTAATGGGCGAAGGAAATTACAGCGATGCTCATGCGTTTCCGTATACCTACAATGTGTTGAAAATCGGAAAAATGGTAGGGATGCCGGTTCCTGGAACGATGACGGCTGTCTGGTGGGAGCGATCGTTGTCTGGTGATTTAAGGGTGGGAGTGCCCCAGGTAGGAATGAAAAACAAAAAAGGGGAATACCTGGAAAACAATCAGACGGAACCCGATTACCGCGTGCAAAATGACCCGGAATCGACGGCACGCGGTGCGGATAGGCAAATTGAAAAGGCGGTTCAGGTCATGCTGCAAGAGCTGGCAACATCCAGGAAAAAGTCCAAAAAGTAAAAAGCCGATTGGGGTTGGTTACCTCAGAGAGGCGAGCCTGTAATTCCGAAACTTGAGAATCGCCAAAGAATCTTTGGCATTTGATAGTTAGGCGACCAATTATTTTGGATCGCCGTCCTTTTTTGCGTCTGGTTTGCCGCAATTTGTCTTTCAATCTGATCCCGACAAAAATTCTCTCTTGTCTTTTCACTCTTAAGGCAAATTCTGGTCAATTCACGGTCAAACCGTGATTCTGCCATAAACACTGGTTTTTGTTTGTCCGTGTCATAAAAGAAAAATTCAATTTTTAGGGCACCGGGAGGGGCTTGAAAATGAAAAATCTGTCCCTTTTGAATGGTTGACAATAAAGAGGCTTCTTGTGCGTGAAGGTTAAGATTTTTCGGCTGCAGCAAGCTGCTATTTTTTAGAATGAATTTTCTTTCTTTCTATTTTTATTGAATGTCGGGAAACCGCCATCGAGGATTGTTCATAAAACCAAATTTTCGCGATACATCTTAGATACAATTGTAGGTGCAGTCGTAATGAGATCCATGGTCAACTTGCCGTAAATTTTATGACTGACCGAAAGGCGGACTTTCCATCCTGCTTTGGAGATTATGTATTTCATTTATCGAATTTGACATTTGGGTTTTGCCCCAGCGTCAAACGTTGAAGTTTCAAAGCTCCCACCCAATTCAATATCTGGCTGTTTTGCCGAAAAAATCGCGAAAACACCGGCGTCGCTCCAGAAATTACCCTCCAAAATATACGAGAGCACCCTCATGCACGGTTGTATCTGTTTCATCGTTCAGCGGTTTGTCGAAAATTCCTTTGGCAAAGACGACTGGAAACAGATTCTTACATTAGCCGGAGAGCCCGGCCTTTCTTTTTCACCCATCCAGCACTACCCGGATGAGACAGTCATGAAGGTCGTTGGAGCGTGTTGTGAACACCTGAAAATCGAACCGGATGTCGCGCTTTTTGAAGTGGGTAAGTTCGCAGCTCCAGAACTGATTCGTTTTGCAAAAAACATGCTGCACCCCAATTGGAAAACTTTTCAAATCCTTTTTCATCTGGAAACTTTGATTCACCGGACAATTCGCATTGGTGATCCTGAGGCCCGACCGGCAGACATCCAATGTTACCAGATTCCCGACACTGAAATGCAGGTTGTTTATTCCTCGCGCCGGGGTTTGTGCGATTTGGCACGCGGTATCCTTACCGGCATGGGAAGTGTTTTTGGCTAAGAAATTAGCGTCGTTGAAGATACCTGTTGCAAGCGAGGAGATGCCTTTTGCGCTTTTTCTGTTCGATTGTTAAGTGCTCCTGACCAAAATTGCGACGAGGACGGGCAATTGAATACACAGTCGATTCAATCACTCGGTGTTGATACCGATCGGAGTTTCGGTGGCCAGGAGGGTTCACAGACAGGCAAGTTAACGGCTGAATCGGAGGCAGAGGATGATTTAAGTTTCAGTAAGGATGAAAATGATTTTAGTTACGTTGGAACCTGCGTTTTCGAGAATTCTGATCCAGATGATGTAACAAATGACAGCGGACAGAGGAATGATTGGGAGTCGCTTCTTCCGACCGTAGTCGGTCGGTACCGGATCTTGGCGCCCATCGGCGAAGGTGGCATGGGGGTTGTTTTCAAAGGTGTTGATGAGGAACTCGGAAGGATGGTTGCTATCAAGACATTGAAAGACACCGGTTACAACAAAAGCTTCTACGATCTCTTCCTTGCGGAGGCCAGGCAGCTTGCCCGTCTCAATCATCCATCGGTAGTCGCCATTTACGATGCGGGAAGAATTGGGAGACGTCCATTTTTTGTGATGGAATGGCTGAATGGAGTCACTCTTGCGGAAAGGATGAGCAAGGCACCAATCAAGGCGGACTCCGCCCGAGATCTTTTTTTGCAACTATTGGACGCACTGGACGCCGTCCACAAAATGGGCATCGTCCATCGCGATGTCAAACCGGCCAACGTCATGTTGTCAGCGGCCGCAAAATTCTGTTGCTTGCTGGATTTCGGGCTCGCGTCCACCGATGGCCAGAGAGAGACAACTGGCGTGTCAGGAACTCCCGGCTATTTTGCTCCTGAGGTGCTCAAGGGTTTTCCGGGAGATTTTTGAAGCGATTTTTTCAGCCTGGGTGCGATCGCTTATGAAATGTTTTCCGGTGTCCCAATGAGTCGCCTAAAGAGGCTTCATCAGGAAAACAATCTTTCCCTTCAGGTTCTCGAGGATTCGGAATCCTGGAAGAACTTGAATGAGAATGCAAGGACAACCATTCAGTCGATGCTGCTCCCGGATCCGGATGAGCGTCTCTGTGATGTCGAACGCATTTCTGCCGGGCTTGAATTTGATACAGTCACTAAGGAGTTATGAGTTTGTGCTTGTTTCTTCTTGCGGGGTGAAACGGCTATGCTTTGAGACGGTTTTTCCGGGATCTACTGTTTGTGGGGCCCTGTAAGGGTGCTTGAATACCAGGCGGTTTGGTTTCGGTGACCGCGGGCTTTCAACTCTTTTTTTGCAGACCTCCCAATCTTCGGCGATTGCCTATCGAGTGAAAACCAGGCAAGGTCTAAAAGGTTTTGGGGTGATGAGACGTTGCCCGTCAGGGTGGAGAATTGGACCGCTTTTTGCCGAAACTCGGGACGATGCAGAGGCATTGTTCCTGGCTTGCCAGACCCACCAGTCAAATTTGCCGATTTCCGTGGATGCACCCGACAACAATCCGGAAAGCCGGAAAATGTGTTGCCAGTTTGGAATGAAAGAAACCTTCGGCTGCATTCACATGTATTTGGGAGCACCCCCAACAATCGATCACTCCAGGATATTCGGCGTAACGACACTCGAAGTGGGTGAATCCCCCCTGATAGAAATGAGTGACTCAATTTGGATCCATCTTTTCGGCAAACTTCCTCCAGGGAAATTTTTTCTATTTCCTTCAACAGGTGGAATCGAGTTGGTATCATGTTGGACGACAACGTGAATTCTACTGAAGCGACGGCCCAGCGATTTGGATAATGTCTGGTTCCCAAGCTACGGTTCCTTTTCTGCATCAAGATTGCTGTTGACCATAAATGGGCCACCTCCTGCCAGGACAGGAGATCGATTCTGACGGGGCCAGAAATACCTGAAAGCACACCTGGGATTGCCCGTGGACAGAAACGACCCCGAATTCATCAAGTTGAAAAATGAATTGACCTTTTTGCGAGAGCGCCTCAAAAACCTGGAGACGCTCTCGGAGGCTAATGATGGTTCAAACAATGAAATCCTGAAAATCAGGAGGGGCAGAGAATCTCTGCTGCATTCGGCCCTGGATTGCATCATTACGATCGACATCAATGGCCGAATCATCGAGTTCAACCCTGCAGCCGAGCGTACGTTCGGATATTCCCGCAAACAGGTTCTGGGTGAAGTCATGGCGGAATTGATCATTCCGCCTGAATTGCGGTCTGCTCACGCGGAGGGATTCAAACGATTTCTCTCGACTGGCGAGGGTCCCGTATTGAACCAAAGGATTGAGATCACGGCGATGCGCGCCACCGCGGAGGTTTTTCCTGTTGAGCTGGCAATCACTCCTGATCAAATTGGGGGTCAGCAAATATTCACCGCTTACATTCGGGATCTGTCAGAAAAGAAAGAAACCGAGGCAGCCCTCCGTCAAATCGACAATCATTTGCGCAATGCCCAGAAAATGGAAGCAATTGGACGCCTGGCGGGCGGGATTGCGCATGATTTCAACAATGTACTGACGGTGATCCTGGGCTGCAGCGAAATGATCCAAAAATGCAGTGACAACCCGGATTTCGTCAAGGAAAGAGGGGTAGAGATCGAACAGGTTGCCCAGCGTGCAGTTGATTTGACGGGACAGTTGTTAATGTTGAATCGTCAACAGCCACTAGATCTTTTTCCATTGGATCTGAACAGCGTTCTGTATGAAACCAACCACATGTTAAACCGGATGATTCCGGAACGCCTGGATTTTCGTTCGGAACTGGCTGAAACACCCCTGGTCGTTGTTTCTCATCCAACGCAGATCAGCCAGGTCGTAATGAACCTTGTCATCAATGCCAGGGATGCCATTGATGGCCACGGAAAGATTCTCATTCGCACTTCTGAACGGGGACTCAGCCAATCGGATTCCGAATTGATGAGCCTGCCCTTGGGAAAGTATGCAGTATTGGAAGTTCATGACTCGGGCTGTGGGATGTCGGAAGAAGTGCAAGCGAAGGTATTTGAGCCCTTTTTTACGACAAAGAAAGTTGGTGAAGGGACAGGGCTCGGCCTCTCAACAGTTTATGGAATTGTCCGGCAATCGAAGGGAGGTGTTAAAATTGACAGCAAGCCGGGTAAGGGAACATCGGTCAGCATCTTTTTTCCGGTGAGTCCGGAACCTCCCAGAAAGGCGACTGACGAACACCCGGCCGGGGAGTCCCAAAAAGGGGGTGAAACCATCCTCCTGGTGGAGGATGAACCGCCGGTCCGGAAAATGATTACGGAAGTCCTGACGCGAAATGGCTACAGGATTTTGAGTGCCAAGGATGGTGAAGAAGCACTGGCTGTTTCCAGGAAATTGCAAGAACAGCCCATCCACCTGTTGATTACGGACATGGTCATGCCCCGTTTGAGCGGAAAGGAGCTGATCCAAAAATTCCGACAGGAGCGGCCTGAATCCAAGATCCTCCTGATTTCAGGCTACAGTGAGGATTCACCAAGGGAACTGGAGTCACCTACTTCCATTGTGTACCTGCAAAAGCCGTTCCGAACGAAGCACCTGCTCTCTTCCGTCCGAAAGCTCCTGGACGATTGTCCCGGTGACTGATTTGTTTCAGATTGGTCTGATGGTCAGCGCGGGTCGGAAAGTAGCCAGGGACCAGTATTGATGCCTGCCTTGGTGCCATCTTTTCGCCAGGCATTGAGTCCAGGATTTTTATTGATTCGCAGGAGAAGCCTTGATTTCAACTTGTCGAAAATGGGTTGAACTGTTCTGCTGTCTCATCGTCTGCCTGGGGGCAGGTGGTGTGGGCGCCCTGTTGACCAACCCTGAAATAGACGGATGGTATCGCGAGCTTGCCAAGCCGTCATGGAATCCTCCCAATTCGGTTTTTGCCCCGGTTTGGACACTGCTGTTTATTCTGATGGGGATTGCCTTATGGCGTGTCCGGCAGAGCCCATTTTGTCCTGGGGTCAAATACGCCCAGATCAGCTTTGGAATCCAGCTGGTTCTGAATGTCGCCTGGTCCGGCATTTTTTTTGCAGTGCACCAGCCATTTTGGGCGTTCATTGAGATCCTATTCCTCTGGATGGCAATCCTGGTGACCCTGGTTTTGTTTTGCCGGGTTTCAAGATTTGCGGGATTCATTTTGGTGCCCTATCTCGCCTGGGTAACCTTTGCAACCTTCCTGAATTTCTCAATTTGGCAACTGAACCTTTCCTGAGGTGCAGTGAATTGGAATTCATCCCATCTTGGTGAATCCGGTTTCGCGAACCCTGCGAAGTCTCTTACAGGGAAATCAGTCTGCGGCAGAATCTATTAGCAAATTTGCCTTAGCCAAGGGGAACCAACAAATGAATTCAGTAGTTTTCTTTCTTATTCTGGCAGGAGCAATCTCAGGCAACGCCCTGACGAGTGAGAGAACCCTCTTTGATTTCAGTCAACCGAATGCCGAGAAATGGCGATCCGTTAACGACGGTGTCATGGGGGGGCGTTCGGTAGGAAGTTCAAAAATCAACGGTGAAAAAAACCTTGAATTTTCAGGGCGTTTGTCGCTTGAAAACAATGGTGGTTTTTCGTCAATCCGAACTCGGGGAAACAACCTGAACATGGCTGAGGGAGATTCAGTTATCCTGAGGGTGCGTGGTGACGGCCGCTCCTACAATATGAATCTTTATTCACAAAGCAACCTCGGTGGCTACTCATTTCGCCAGTCATTTCAGACCAGGAAAGGTGAATGGATTGAAGTGAAGCTTCCGGTAGAGCAATTTCGGGCCACATGGCGAGGTAGATCCTATTCCCGTGTCCGGCTTGACCCGGCGCAGGTAAAGGGAATGGGCATCTTGCTCGGAGACAAGAAACCTGGGCCTTTTCGGCTGGAAGTGGCCTGGATAAAAATCGCCAGGAGCGACGCTGGAGAGTAAATGTTTTTTCGGGGATCAGCGAAACGCCGAAGGCATGAGGTCTTTCTGCAGTTTTTGTCTCTGCGGAAATCAATGATTCGCTCTTCCCAAGATTTTGGTACAACGTGGAAGACATCAGTGCACACCAAGGTTTTTCATGTTTTCACTGCCCCGAAATTGCAGGCTGATCAACAGCCTTCTGTTTATTCTTTTCGCTTCTTCGATCCATGCTGATGACTGGAACCGGTTTCGGGGACCAGGCGGTACAGCGGTATCCGGAGGTCGCCGCCTGCCGGTTACCTGGTCCGGAAAAGCAAATCTTGACTGGAAAACCGCATTACCCGGTCCGGGAGCTTCCAGTCCGATCGTCGTGGGCGAGAGGGTGTTTGTTACTTGCTATTCCGGCTATGGGCTGGATCGGAATGAACCGGGTGAAATGAAAAACCTGGTTCGCCATCTCATCTGCTTAAGCCTTTCAACAGGCCGAATAATCTGGCAGAAGGAGATCAAGGCAGATTTGCCAGAGGATCCGTTTACCGGAATTGGAGTTACCGCACATGGATACGCATCCCACACTCCCGTATCCGATGGGAAAAACGTCTACGCTTTTTTTGGGAAAGGGGGTGTCCACGCTTTTTCAATGGAAGGCAAGCCCCTCTGGAATCTAAATGTTGGCAAGGAGTCCGATCCAGCCAGGTGGGGTTCTTCATCCAGCCCAATCGTTTTCGAAAACACGTTGATTGTCACTGCCTCGGCTGAAAGTCAGGCAATCGTTGGTATCGATAAAATGACTGGCAGGGAATTGTGGCGACAGGAGGCAAAGGGATTGGACGGAATGTGGGGAACGCCATCGCTGGTGCGGGTTGATGATTCCCGCACCGATCTGGTCATGTGCGTGGCAAAAGAAATCTGGGGCATGAATCCGAAAAATGGAGAACTGAGGTGGTTTGCCCGCGCGACAGACGCTCAGCAGGCCTATGCGAGTGTGGTCCCCGGTAAAAAACAGGTCTTTGCGGTTACGGGAAGGGGAGGCGGTAGCGTTGCGATTCGTTTGGGTGGCGAAGGAGATGTTTCGAACACCCACACCATATGGGAAGGCCGCGAAACGGCCAGTTTTGCATCACCGGTGCTTTACGAGTCACGCCTTTATGTTGTAGCCAACAAGATTCTCAAGGTAATCGATGCCGAAAACGGAAAAGTAGTCAAGCAGTTTCGCCTCAAGGGCGCTCGTAGCGGTGGAAGAACCCGGCAGTTGGATTATCCATCACCGGTCGTGGCAAGTGGGCACCTGTATTACCTGGACGGAGGTGGAAACATGTACGTTTTTGACATCCGTAACGAGCCGAAGCAGGTAGCTCTGAATCGTGTCACAGACGAGGCAGAGTCGTTTTGGGGCACACCAGCCATCAAGGGTGGCCAACTTCTGATGCGAAGTTCCCGTTACCTTTACTGTGTTGCCGATAAAGGTGAAAAAGCGGAAACGGACTCAGACCTTCTGTCCGGTCCCGAAGAAGGCTTACCTCCGTCTGGCGGCGAGAGCCGAAATGGCAATGGACGGGGAGGCAATCGTTTTGACCCGGCTGCCATGTTCGCATCGATGGATCCAAACAAGGATGGCAAGGTCACTTTCCAGGAACTAAAAGGCAACCGGATGGCCGATCGGCTGAAAACTCTCGACAAAGATGGAGACATGGCAATCTCCAGAGAGGAATTCGTGAAAGGAATGTCCAGCCTGCTTAATCGTTGCGGATCCGATCGGGGAAGGTCTGCCGGAGGTGGGTCTCGGGGGGGAGGTTACGGTCGTGGTGGCCTTGACAAACGCCCGAAACGACCGCAGAGACCCAAAATGGAAACCAGTTAGTTCGCGTCCCGTCACCCTGGTTGGTTGGATCCCAGGAGGATTTCGGGGCAGCTGCTATCTTGCGTCAACGTGGGATTTATCTGCATATCACATTTCCGGTGTTCACCTTATTGCAAATTTCCAGATCAATCAGGGTCCCTGTTTTGGCCCGTTTTAATCGCCTGGCCCTGAAAGGGTTTCAGGGCCGGATCCCCGATAACAACATAAAGAAGCTGGTTTTGGCGTAGCCGACGATTCCCTCTCTCCTGTTCGCTGATAACGAATTCATTGGTTCGAATACCGCTCTTCAGGATCAGGGCGTTGAGCAGACGCTGATAACCCTCGCCGACTGTTTCTCCGCTGAGCCAGCTTTCCAGCACCGGGTAAAGATGGGGAAATCCGCTGCTCAGTCGTTGATGTCCGAAAGAGACCAGGGCTCCGTTGTTGACTGCCCGTAATAGAAAGGCCTCCCGCTGTTTCACCTCATATCCCCCTGGGACCCGCCCAGGTGGAGGGAGGTCAGAATGAGCCGGGAATGCGGAAAAACAGGAACCGCTCAAAACAATCTTCCCATCCATTCTGGAGGGGAGCCCCTGAACGTCCAGGCTGCACGACATCCCTGGAATGCCATGTCCGTGCATGATCAACAGGTTGCAAGCCTGCAAGGCCTTACCGGGTTCTTCAGGAAGTTCGCGAATGAATTGTCCGCGCGACGGGATCGAGAGATTCCATACTTTTTCGCCCGGTAATTTGGGAGCCTGGCTGGCACCCTGTCCATAGAGTGCCAGGATCGGGGTTTCCATGCCGGAACCCCGGAAATGCTTTCTCAGAATGCCTGACTTCTGCAGGGAGCGTGTTTCCCGGGAGCTGATTACCTGGCTGATGGCGAAGGGACGAATCTCGCTGCTGGCAAGTGGGCGACTGTTGATGGACTGTGCAATCAGACGCTTGAACGATTTTCCATCGGAAGCGAGCAGCCAACCCGGATAGCAGTCCATTTCGCGATCGTCATCAAGACCGGACAAAAGGTCCCAAATCGCGAGCAACAAGTTCTCGCTGAAGGAAGCTATCCTCGGTGCCAGTGCAATGGTTCCAACCTCCTCTTTGAGAAGGGATTTTTTCATCTGAAAACGGAATTTCGGATCCTGCTGCAACAGGGCAAGGCTTTCGACTTGCAGGACTTTTCCATTGTGGTGCTTTGCCAGACGTTGGAGCGGTCTGAGGTACTCTTCCTGTTGGTGGTCAGTCAGCACCAGGTAACGTTTACCGGAAACGGCGTGTGGCGTCGTCTTGACAATGTACTGGGATTGTGACGCAAGATGGGCTGGAACAGGTGTTTTCTGGTCTGCGCGAATCAATTTCGAGATGTCTGGTATCACCAGCCCGTTCGAAGAACCTGCAGTCCCCCGCGAACCACCTCCCGAGGGAATCCGGCTCCCATCAGCGGCGATACCGAATTTTGCCCGGAAGCGGATGATATCGCCCCGGTTCACCTTCCCGTCCCGATCGGTGTCCCAGCGAGGAAACTGACGTGAGTAACGGGTACTGCTTTGGACCTCTTTTTCATTCAGGAAGCCGTCCTGGTTGGTATCAAATCTGTCCAGGATGGAATCGACTGCAGGCTGTTGGGATGCAGCGTTTCTGGCAATCAACAGGACCAGGAAAAAAAGCAAAAGGCGTTTCATACGCGTATCCTTGAAGGAGAAATCAGGTTTTATTGTATCCGATTTCCACCAACAGCATGGTTTTCCAATCACCTGCACAACTCAATGCTTTGTAATTTGACACATGGACAAACGGGCAAATTACAATGAATGAAAAATTCGTTTCGTCAAAAACCGATCCAGGCATGAGAATTCCTCCCCCTTTCTTTCAAAAGACATTCAGGGGAGTTTCTCTGTCAGGCCTTCTTTGGGCAGGTTTTTGCGGGCTCATTACCCCAGGCCATGCCTCCGAGGGAAGAAACTCGCAACAGCCAAATGTTGTCCTGATCAACCTGGACGATGCCGACCGGGACATGCTGGAAAAAAACCGGTTGGCAAGGCATTTCCCCAACATCCACTCCATCGCCAGTAACGGATTGACGTTTACCAATTTTCACGTCACCTGTCCGTTGTGCGGTCCGTCCCGCGCCAGTCTGGTCAGGGGGCAATATGCCCATGCGTTGGATCATCGAACCAACAACTCCGGGAAAGCTGCTTACACGAGGGGATTTAAGGGGGACTACCTTTCCTTCCGGCAACAGGGTTTTGCTGACGATGATTTTGGAAGGTGGATGCAGGATGCAGGCTATCACACCGTTTTTATAGGCAAGTACATCAACGGTCCCCTGACGGAAAATGCCCGTTTGCACAAGGGTTGGGATGATTTCTACCATTCTCGCCATGGCATCTACTATGGCACTCCAAGGTTTACCAACCGTTTCGAAATCAACGGCAGTCATGAGAACCTTCCCGGGGGTGTCTATAGAACACACGCCGAAGGATTGGATGCTGCCCGATTGATTCGGCGGCAGGCCAAAAACAACCAGCCACTGTTTCTCTATTTTTCACCGTATGGACCGCATTCCGCGACCGATGTATCCGGGGGAATGGTAGATGAGAAATTTCGCCAATATTGGCCCAACATAAAACTGCCAAAAGGGGAAAGTTACAACGAATTTCACAACAGTGACAAGCCACCGGCGTACTCCCAAATACCCTTGATGGATTCCGGAACGAGAACGAGAATCCAGCTCCTCTATCGCCAGCGGATGCTGGCAACCAAATCCGTCGACGTAGCGGTAGGGCGCATTTTGCGAGCCCTGGAGGAAACCGGGCGACTGCAGAACACCTACCTGATCGTAACTTCGGACAACGGTTTTCTGTTGGGCCACCATCGCATGATGGCCAAGGGTATCTCGTTGACGCAGGCAACCAATGTCCCCATGTTTGTCTCCGGTCCGGGAATTCCTCAAAACAGGGTGGCCGGACACCTGACGGCTCATATCGATATTGCACCCACTCTGCTGGATCTGGCAGGTGCCTCTTCAAAACCCTTTTTTGACGGTAAATCTTTTCGGGAACTCCTGTTCCATCCGGGATCCATAAAACCCCGGAATTGGCGGGATTCGTTCCTGGTGGAAAACTGGCAGACGAAGTTTTTTGAAGGGCATCGGATTCGGGCGACCTTTGTCCAGCTCCGCATGTTCGATTCGGTCTATACCCAATGGTCAGACGGTTCTTTGGAGTATTACGATCACCGGGCAGACCCCGGGGAAATGGCAAATCTTGCGGACACTCTGACGGAAACCCGTAAATCCGAATTTCATGAAAGGATTTCAAACCACCGCAGGGAAATGGAAGCTCCCATTACCACACTGGAAACACCGGAAGAAAACCTGGGTCCAATCAGTGGGCCTCCCTTCCATCTCAAGGGAGTCGCCGAAGATACAAGTGGTGTGAACCAGGTGAAGCTGGTGATCCGAAAAACTGGAACGGGGCGATACTGGAATGGTTCGGATTGGCAACCTGCTCGGACAACAATAGGTGCTTACCTGGAAAATCCTGGCGGAATCCTCTCGGATTGGAGCTACCGCTTCGATCCTGGTGGGGCGGCAAACCTTTCGGACAGCTACATCGTGACAGCACGGGCTTTTGCCCAGAATGGTAAATCCAGTCGCGTTCTTGCCATACGCCGGTTCCGCTACGATTCATTTCCACCGACAACCAGGATCGTCAGTTTGTCTTCCGTGGGAAGACGCCTCGAGGTTCGTGGGCAGGCCTGGGACAATCAAAAAGTCGAGAGAATCGCGATTGAAATCAGGAATGCGCAGGGGTTATATTTTTCCCGGAACGGTTGGCAAGTCGAAAGGTCCCAGGTATACATCCCGGCAAACCCGGAAGGGAAGTGGGAATGGCGATCACCGAAGTTTCCTGGAGGCACCTATCGTCTGACCGCAGCAGGACAGGATTCATCCAAAAACAGAGACCCCAGTCCGCCTTCCGGGACAGTTGTGCTCGGAAACGACTGAGAGCTTGCCCTGGGATTCTCTGATCATCCAAAAGTGGCGGGGATGCAATCCGAAAGGGTGTTTTGGCAATCGGAGATCAGGCCAGGATGTCAGTTACCACGTCTCCCAATCCACTGACGAGACTTTGCTCGCGCCCACCGTAGCGGAAAGTCAGTTCTTCATGATTCAGGCCAAGCAGGTGCAGGATGGTGGCGTGCAAATCATGGATGGAAACACGATTTTCTACGGCGTGATAACCGAAATCATCTGTTTCACCGTAAGAAATCCCTTTTTTGAGACCGCCTCCGGCCATCCACATTGTAAATCCAAATGGATTGTGGTCTCTTCCATTACGGTCCTGGGAGGTCGGGGTGCGGCCAAATTCCCCTCCCCAGATCACGAGGGTTTCTTCCAGTAGCCCACGTCGATGGAGATCCGTCAAAAGGCCGGCAATGGGTCGATCCGAAGACGCACAGAGATCCCGATGCTGTTCCTCAAGCGCGGAATGGTTGTCCCAGTTGGACTTCCAGCCTCCATGGTAAATCTGAATCATCGGCACACCGTTTTCGACGAGTTTCCTTGCAGAGAGAAGTTGTCTGCCAAAAGGTTGCGTGGTTTCCTGATCCAGTCCATAAAGCCGATGGGTTTCTGCAGTCTCATTGCCAAGATCGGCAATTTGGGGAAGGCTTGCCTGAAGATTTGACGCGACTTCGAAGCTTTGCTGCCTGCTGGCGAATTCAGGGTGGGGGAATTTGTCTTGATGCTTCCGGTTCAGACTGTCGAGCATTTTCAATTGGGCAGCCTGGCATTTTCTACTGATTTTTTGACTCCGATTCAGGTAAAGAATCGGTTGTGACGAAGAGCGAAAGGGCAACCCCTGGTATTCCCCTGGCAAATATGCGGATGCCCATAGATTGGCCCCTCCTTCGGGCGCTGACTTTTGATCATGCATGATCACAAACCCGGGTAACTCGGAACCTTTGGGGGAAAGGCCGTAACTGATCCAGGAACCGAGACACGGTGAACCTGCCTTGGTGACACCTGAGTTCACCATGTAACAGGCGGGCGTATGGTTGTGTGAATCCGCGAAGCAGGATTTTAAAAAGGTGAGTTTGTCGACCTGCTTTGCGATATTGGGAAAACACTCCGAAACACTTTGACCGGATTCGCCGTGTTTTTTAAACCGAAATGGGGACCTCATGATTGGGCCCGGGTGTGGAAAGAGTGTCTCGATCTTTCCGGGAAACTTTTTGCCGTCCCACTTGTCGAGTGTCGGCTTCGGGTCAAAAAGGTCGACTGAAGAAGGGCCACCATTCATGAAAAGCCAAATCACCGACTTGACTTTTGGCGAATGTTGCCGAATTTTGGGAGCGATAGAGGTGGAAAATGCATCCAACGTACTGCATGCCCCCATGCCGGCCGAAACTCCCGCTGCGAGAAATCCCCTTCGATGGATTTTTGTGGAAAACATGCTTTTTCAATTACACAGATTTGGAAAGTAGAAACTCGGTGAAAAACAGGTCCGTATCCTGCTCAGTCCACCAGTTCGACGATCGTCGTGGATCGTCCCCCAACGCCACTGGGAGATCCGCCACCCGTCCCCATGTTGGATCGTTTGTTGACGATATGTCCTTCGATAACGTAAACATTCACGTTTTTGGACAGGTCGTCCGGATCCTTGATGGTTTTGCTATACCTCCGCGTCAGTTGGACCGCAGCAAAATCCACAACACGAAATCGACCAACAATATTCTGATGAATATCACGGGTAGAAGGCTGTTCCTCAACAATTGGCAAAACGACACGCCGCTTGGGAGAGCCGTTCGCTGCCCCCAGTCGTTGAACCAGCGCATCGCCAAACTCGCCGTTGCCCCTGCCTGAGTCAAACACCGAAACCATGTCACCGACCTCCATTTCGACATGGTCGTCCTGGCCGCTGAGGACACTCTTGACTGACGACCTGGAGGCATTGTCACCATTACTGTCCCATCGAAGCGCCAAGTGGCTTGCCGGTGCATTGGGCCCGTACATTAACAGGTCGACTTTTTCGCCCACCGCAAACCGAACATTATCTTCAGGCCGACTGGGGATATCGACGTGGGCGAGAGAGGGGGCCACCGGTTCTTCGTCAACATTTCTCAGAGCCAATGGAATAACCATTGCAGATGAAGAGGGCGTCAATACGGCAACGGCAGTTCGCGAGGCACGAACCTTGCCCACACCAAACAACTTCATGAACGAAGTTGAAATGCCGGTAGTGTTTTGGGCTCCACGTCGAACCGTAACGCGAATGGCGCCGGTTTCGTCCCGTTTGCTGTCGGGTAATGGATTAAATTCCCGTTTGCCGAAATCCCATGCTCCAAACTCAATATCATCCGTCGTCAGGACCTCTCCTTCGTGACGCTCGTTCAGATTTGCAAAGTGGGATGCGTAAACATAGGCTTCTTCAACAGATTCATCGTCGATCCCATTCCCGAGTCGCATGGCTGCCGCGGTGGCAGCTGCATCTGCAGCATTCTGGAGTTTGGATTTTTCAAATTGAAACCTCCCAAAATCTACTGCGATTGCCCCCACTACAAAGACAATGGTCAGATAAAGCGGGAAAATGGTTAACGTTGATGCTAATCGTTTCGAGCGAAAATTTTGCCGGGACTTCATGTTCATACTACGAATGGATTTTTTTTTGGACTCCTGCCAAAGCAGGACCCTCTTTTACCTGGGAGTTCGAACGACTAATCGTCGTCGTCCCCTCCGTCATCGTCGTCTCCTCCATCATCGTCGTCCCCTCCATCATCGTCGTCTCCTGAGCTCTTCTTGGATTTCTTGGCGCTCTTCTTGGAGCTCTTTTTCCCCTTCTTGGAATCCTTTTTGGGGGTCTTTTTGTTTTTCTTGGCCGTTGGTGGGTTGGGGTCTTCAGGATCGGTTGCACCGTCCCCTTCCGCTGGCATCACGCAAACCCCAGACAGGACCTTGTTTTTTGTAAAAAAGCTCGGTGATAGCCAGGCGATTTCACCATATTCAACGGAAATTCTGACGGAAACCGGTTCAAATGCCTCCAGGTTTTGCGGGGGATCCGGCTCTATTTCCAATCCATAATTTTCGATCTTCGCCGCGGACATTGCGCTCTCAACAATGTTCTCAACATCCTCAACACTGCTACTTTCGAAGACCGCCACCCGGCAGCCCGCACGCGCAGCCTCCTCAAGGATGTGCTGGACCATCATCCCACGTCCCATTTCAACTGTTCCCATCAGGAACAGTATCACCAAAGGACAACCACTTTGCTTCCAAGCCAGTCCCTGGCTTTGATGAATTCGGAATTCGTTATCAAGCATACACTACGCCTTGGCGAGCAAATCAATGACCAGGTGCCCGATAACCGAATGGCGTGCAGAGAAGTTTTCAAAAGAGTCCTGAACCGAAATCCGGATCCCCAGGAAATGGGCGACGCAATGGAATTCCTTGGGATGCTTGAAAAGGATTCCCTGACGAGTTTACGCGGGCACAAACTGGCCGCATTGGCTCAGACATTGATGATGAGTAACGAGTTCCTGTTTCTTCAGTAGGGACGCATCACCTTCCAGCGAATGCCTGGGCATGGAGATAGGCCGAACGCCTCTTTTACTTTGCCAGCAAAGCCAGTTTTTCCGCAATTTCCCCAAGCGACTTGGGCCACTGCAAAAAGAGGATTTTTTTAGCGTTCGGCAGATTTGGCGTGCGGATTCCCGCAACCAGCGATTGGTCGGGTTGGGCATAAAGAAACGGGACGCCCTCGACACCGTAAGTTCTTTCAAGACTCCGGGCATAAATTTCCAGCTCTTGAGCATAGTGCTCAGGGGCATGGCCAATATTGTTCTCGTTGGGGACCCAGATGATCCCCGACACGGCCATAGGGGTCATGGGGCTGACGCACCAGTTATAGCTGTAAGTTGGAATCTGGTCGGTGGATACCTTGCTGTTTTTTCCCGCCTCGGGAAATGAGGGGGCAAAAAGGGGGCCGTCTTTCGCAAGATCAGACTCTCTATTTTTGAGTTCCCGGATACTGGCAACAAATTGCCGAACATCTCGAATGTGTTCGCGTGTGGCTTCCCTGGCCACCGGGGTGTTGGGATATTGCAGGAACAGCTCCTTCAAGCGGTCCCGGAATTCAGGTGTTTTTATGTCCTTGACCCCTGCAAACGAAGTCCAGGATAGGGGAGAGGCCATTTGCCTTGAGCGGCCACCCTGCCCGGATGACATGGTAATAAATCCCTGGGGGATATTTTTTCGGTCAAGGGTTTTGGCGAAGGTGTAGGCAAACATGCTGACGCCCTGGTCGGGCTGACTGAAATCAGCCTTTAACCATGAGGAACGATAACGGCCACCTCCGGTTTCGAATTTTCTTTTCCTTGGAGTCGGGAAGGTGCTGGCCTTGGTTTTGCGGCGGAATTCTCTCACCCAGGGTAGTTTTTCAGGCGGGGTGGAATCCGGTTTCAAGCCTGCATTGGCCATTTCCCCATTCAGTTGCGTGGATCCGGTCAAATACCAGACGTCGCCTACCAGGATGTCTCGTACGGTTTTCTGATGACCGTGGCTGGCCCGAACTTCCAGGACAATAGGCTGCGTGGATGCCTCGAGAGGGGAAAAGCGGACCTCCCATTGTTGGAACTGATTGGCAACCGTCTTGCGGACCTGACTCCCAAGCTGAACAGTCACCTCCACCCCCTGGTTAGCATGGCCCCAAACCGGGATCGTTTGCCCTCTTTGCAGGATCGCTCCATCACGAAGGTACTCGACAACCTGGAGAATCGGGTAATCCGGATCCGTGTACTGAGCATACTTGGCCTTGAGTGCGGCAACCTTTTCCAGATCATCTTCCTCGAAAATCAGCTCTCCATTTACGGCTGCAAAAGGCGTAGCGGGAAGCCCGGCCCGGTTATAGAGATTTGAATTTTCAGGCACGCTGCTATAGGCATACTGGACGCCAATCGGTTGTTTTACTTTTTCACTGCTAACCACCACTTCCGTGCCGGAAATTTTTGCCATGGCGGGATACCACTTTTTATCCGCTCCGCAAAGTCGAAAATGGTTCAGTGAGTCGTTGGGCGTCGGTTGTGCAGGTTCGAGATACTGCCCCGGTTCCCGGTAGTTCCGAGCCATTCCCTTGCTGCCAACCATCAATCCTCCGAACAGACTCTCTTTTTCAAAAGAAACGATGACCTGGCTGTTCTTAACCCGGTAGCCACTGTAAATGGGCCCGGTGTAGGGAACGGAACGTTGGTACTGCTTGGCCAACGCCCATCTAGCAAGTCGCTGACCCGGATGTAATTTGTTGAAATAATGGATTCCCTGAGGACGTGCAGAATTCATATCCGACTGAACCACCATTCCGACATTTTTCCGGTTATTCATGAAAAACCGGAACTGGGCTTGCCGGATATCGGCAAAACCGACGTCGTCCGAATCAGGCGATCCATAGCATTGCATTTGTGTAAAATAAAAGGGCATGTCCGGCATTCCCCACGCATTGCGCCAACCCCGGATCAAAGCTTCCATCCGGTCCGCGTAAATCCTCCCATCGCCGGAATTGCTGGTTCCCTGGCACCAGATGGCGCCCCGGATAGCAAAGGGAACCAGCGGATTGATTTTTCCGTTGAAAAATTGCGATGGTCCCCGCCACATCCCTGCAATTCCCGGAAGCTTTGGCCTTGCCGGAATTCGACCCCCTGCCAAAGCGGCCCGGCCGGCATCTTCTTGCCACTTGATCAGCTCCCCGCAATATCGCTCAAAAGCGTTTTCACCCTGTTCCGTCAAAGGATCCGCATCGAGAATCAGATCCCGGTCGGTTTTCAACCCGGTGTGTTGTTCAATCGCCTGCCGCTGCGTAAACGCTTCGATGCGTGTGTTGCTATGCGCACTTAACAGAATACCTACCGGGACGTTCAGTACCTTGTACAGTTCGTGTGCAAAAGCCAACGAAAGCGCCGAAAATTCCCCCGCCTTCCTGGATGTTTTCCAGCCTTCCAAGGACGTGGCGTCTTTTCGTGGGTAAAGCGCCGATACCGTATCAATGTTGATTTCCCGGATGGGCACTTCTTCCTTCGAGCTGGAAAGGGACCTGGCAAGATCGTTGCACATGCTCTTACTGGCTACCCAAACCATGTTGGATTGTCCCGACGAAAACCAGATTTCTCCAACGAGCACGTTCTGAAAGCGGATCCGTTCTCCCTTTTGATTGCTCACCTGGAAAACTGCGCCCTTGGAAGACGCGGTTAACGGTTCCAGGTCGACTCGCCAATCACCCGCAGGGGTGGCAGTCGTCATGAGTTTCTGGCCGGCAAATTCGACAGTCACTCGTGATCCGGGTGAATCGAATCCCCAGACCGGAACATTTTTCGACTGCTGCAAAATCATGTTTTCTGTAAAGGGCGCCGCCAGCTTCAAAGACGCTTCCTGCGAAACCGCTGCGGAAGAAAAGGCCAACAGGGCTAACAATAAGTATTTTTTTCGTGTTTTTGCCATGTCCGGTTTTTCTCGACTTCAAGGCAGGGAACGACTGCAGATCGGTTTGCAGAAATATTATGCTGAAGTTGGATTCCGGTGCCTAGTATCATCGGGTAAACGCCAGCTATGGCGGCCGGGATTCCGGGCATTATGATGATCATTCAACCCGATCTGGCTTTCCAGGAAATTTGATCCCAGGGAGAAGGAAAACTCATGAATCCAAAAACCGTTTTGTTTGGATCCGGCATCCTGGTGCTGTTACTGGGTTCCAACTTTGCCCATTCTTTCTCCGAAAAGGAAAAAGTCGTTTATAAGCGTATCAACGGAATGGAATTGGCGTCTTTGAATCGAAATCTCAAGGAATGTTTGCCTAGTGTGGACCTGTCGATCTACCTTGCGGAAAAAACAGCGCAACCTCATCGATATGTCCAGTTTCCTGAGGAACTGCTCAAATCGCTTGAAACCAGTCGGGAAATTTTTGCATCGGCCGGAGTGCAACTGAAGATTCGCTCAATCAAGAGGTCAAGGGTTCCCCCGTCCTGGTTGGAAATCACGGCCAATCAGCTGAAAAGGGCCCCCGTCGCCCCCAAGTACAACACTTATCTCGCCTACCGGCAGGAGGAGTGGTCTCTTTCAGAACAGGCTGAGCGTGTCCTTGAAGGGATCATTGAAAAGGAACCTTTCAACAACCGAACCATTTACCTGGTGTTTCTGCAGGAGGTGAAAATGACCTATTTTCACCGTAACACTGATCGCAAATTTGAAATCATGTCCATCCCAACGGGTGGACTTTCTTTACCATCCTATCTATTTGAGAACCGCATTCCTGGCCGGATCCGGGGCGCCATTACCATCTGTCGGGACCAGGGAAATATTGGCAGAACGATTGCACATGAACTGGGACATAAGCTGATGAATGTCAGCGATGAATACAGGGAAATTGATCCCCAGTTTGTAATCCGTGCCAAGGGTGGATTGATGGTCTACGGTACCGGCACCGATATACCGGCGGGAAAAGTTGGCCGGTGGCAAAAGGAACGATTGCACCTGTCACCCTGGATTTACACTGAACCAGAAAAAGGCCATCGGAAATGGAATCCTGATTACCGGGAAAACGGCCACTATTATGACCCCATTTATGGACACCATGTGGTCCGGTTTGGTGAGATGGAGATTCCCCATCGACCGATTACAGGCCGAGGTGCCAAAAACGAGAAAACGAAAAAGGGAGGCTGAAGGATGGACTCATCGATTTTCTTGATCGGTATCGCAGGCCCTTCCGGTTCCGGAAAAAGCCACTTGGCAGCTGAATTGCACCAACGGATGAAACGATTGGGTCGGCAAAAGGAATTGTCGATCTTGAATGAGGATGCGTATTACCGTGATACCGGGGAAATGAGCCAGGGCCAGCGTTCCAAAATCAATTTTGACCACCCGGATGCACTGGAACATGATCTGTTGGTCAAACACCTGGAAGATCTCAAAACCGGAAAGGGTATTTCTGTTCCCAGGTATGATTATTCAACACACCGGAGAAAAAAGGAAACCGAGACCTTTCAGCCGACCCCGATCGTCCTCCTGGAAGGCATCCTGATCTTTCACGATCGACAAATCTCCGATCGGCTCGACTTGAAAATCTTCCTGGACGTTCCTCTGGAGGTCTGCCTGGCAAGAAGATTGAAACGTGATACCAGCCAACGGGGACGTACAGCGGATTCCGTCCTCAGGCAATTCGAACAAACCGTTCGCCCGATGTACTTCCAATTTATCGAGCCAAGCCGCAAACAGGCGAACCTGGTCCTGCCCATGGACCGGGAAAACCAGGTGGCGGTGGATTTTCTCTTTCATGCTCTTTGCGGGTTGGTGCCAAAAAACGATGGAAATACGCAACCATAAAATCCGTTTTGAACAGCTTCACCCACAAATTGAAGGGCAGGTATCGGTTTAAGAATTAAACGCTCGATGCTTCATGGCGATTGGGGTTTTTTCTGGTGTTGGAACAATTCCTTGATTCCCGCCGGATTCAAGTAATTACCAATCCAGATTGCGTTGATCTTTCCCAGGAATTGCCGGGGATTCGACGGTGATGCCTGAGCTCCAATTTTAAAGCTGGTCGGGCCCTGTTTTCGCAATCCACTTCCGGTTTGCCGCCCCGCAGTTGCAACCATTTTTCCATTGATATAGACGCAGTACCTGCGGTCTACCGGGTTCCACGTTCCGGCGATGTGGGTCCATTTATTGGTGCGGACTTTTATCTGGCTGGCAAAACCGCCTTCACCGGTCTTTCCGTCTGCCACGCCCATGCCGGGGCAACCATTGTTAAGCGAAAGACTGAAGCGGTCGGTTTCCACTTTGTTGGCCCATTCGCAAAAAATCATTCGCACCCCTTCCATCGCTGCGGGGGATGGCCGAATCCAGGCAGAGAGTGTCAGTCCCGTCTGAGACGCATTCCGCAGAAGCAGTGAATCAGATTCCAGATAGCCATCGGTTTCAAGAAAGAGCCCGCCGGATGTGATTATTGGATTTCCCTTTTTTTCAAGTGAAATCCCGCTCTTCTCAAGGGCATCCAATGGCCTGGTCCCCGAAAATTGCCAGGACGCAAAGGTCGTCCTTGGAATCGGTTTCCTTCGACTGAGGAGCATTTCCACGGCCTTTCCTGAAAGGCGGTCCACTGCCTCTACAAGGGTCTTTTCGCTGGCCAACGCGAACCACCCTGCCCTGTCTTCGGCGATCATTCCCCGGGTTTCATAACCACCCTGGTTCATGATGTTAACCGTTGGCAGGTAAGCCAACACGTCATTGCAATACCCCGCGATCCAAAGATTGTCCTTTCGTAATTTCGATTTCAAAAGGGGAACAAATTCGGACACGGTTTCTTCGGGAAGGCCCACCATTGTCAAATCCTCGCCGAATCTCCAAAGCGAAACCGGTGCCGAAAATGTTGTTGGCAAACGGGAGCCCCGTTCAAGAAGAGACAGCAACCTGTTGACGTTTCCATAATCGGCAAAGGGGCCATTTTTCATTTTTTCAATCAAAGACCGGCTCTGGAATGCGACCAGGGGCAAGTCCACGTATTGAAAAACCGGTTGAAAAGGGTCGGTCACGGTTTTCATTTCACCCCGCATGACCTGGAGAACTTCATTCGCCAGTGTTCGGCCATGCAGTTGAACCTGTTCGATACCATCGGAACCGTAAATCGGATTGGCATCGCCCCCACATCCTGTCACAAAAAGTGCATGGGGAACACTTTTTTCCAGTTCAATCCGTGCGTGCCCGGCAAAGTCAGCGGACAACTGGTAATTGACACCCAGGGTCACGTTGTGACAGGCGACTCCGAAAACAACTCCCCGCACTGTACCGTCTGGATGGCAGGCCTTTAATACCGGAACTGTTCGGTCGGTGTGGTTGGCAGGATTGGGAACCATTCGTGTGTAACGACCCTTTGAATCCAGTCCCCTTCGGTTATGGAAGAACATCGCTTGCCCGGTTGGAGATCGGCCACCGCATCGGCGGCTGCATCAGCACAAAGTGCCTTCAGGCGTTCAGTGTACGCTGCCAGTTTTTCCCGATGCTCGGTATTCATCGAGTAGTGATAAAGTTCATTGACGGCAGGACCGGAGTGGGTGTGTGAAACGTTGACAAGGATTTCCCTGCGCAGCAACCCCGTCCGCCCACTGATATAATTGCAAATTTGGGTAACGGTGGCATCGCGAAGCACACAAACGTCCACCCTCAACAAAAGGGCTCTTTGTCCATCCTGATCGCGCAATGCCATCGCCTGGACATGAAGATCATCCAGAACACCTTCCGAACCCCGTCGCCGTCCGGCATAGCCGGACATCCAGACGGATGACTTCGGGGTTGTTTTCCTTTTGCCGAACCCTGCAAGATATCCGGTTTTGGACTCGGTTCTCTTGCCGTGGGGAGGATCCTCGGGAGATTCCAAATCCTGACTCTGGGAGACCCCCGGCACCAGAAAAAGAACCCCACCCATCAGAAAACAATGGAGGCGGTCCTTGGAAAACACGGTAAACATCGACCTCACTCCCAAATTCACAACGGATGGTCCTGTCAATCAACAGCCTGCATTTTCCAAATCATTGACTGGCCACCAGATAATTTTAGCAGATTCCGAAAAGTCCGATTCAATCCGTCTGACAAACGTCAAAATCTGCTAAACTGACGTTGGTTGTACCATTCATTTTGGAAAGCAAATCAATGATGAAAAATCTTTTCATGACCTGCATGTTGATGCTCACACTGAGCCTTGCATCATGTGGGAAAAAAGAAGAAACAAAGATGTGTAAGGAATGCGGAGTTGTTCCTGCTGACGAGCGATTCAACGGTTACTGCGAAAAATGTTTCGAAGTCGCCAAAATGGCGGCAAGAGGTGAAAGGATGGGAGCACCTGCAACGGCGGCCGGGCAGAATAACCCGGGACCTGCCAAAAGTGCGGCACCCTCCCCTTCCAACCCTCCATTGGATCCTTCCAAACTGGCCATCGGAATGGAGGTGCCAGAAATTGAAGCTGAAGACGTGGATGGTGTGAAATTCAAATTGAGCGATTACCGTGGCAAGGTGGTCGTGCTTGATTTTTGGGGAGACTGGTGACCTCCTTGCCGGGCAATGTACCCTCACGAGCGGTCGCTCGTAAGACAACTTGCAGACAAGCCCTTTGCCCTGATTGGTGTCAACAGCGACAGAGATCGGGAAAACCTGAAAAACGTCATGAAAGAAAAAAATATTACCTGGCGAAGTTTTTGGAATGGCCCAGCTGGCACGCGTGGTCCGATTTCCACCGAATGGGGTGTCCGTTCCTGGCCCACCATTTATGTAATCGATGTCGATGGAAAGATTCGGTACAAAAATGTAAGAGGAAAGCAAATGGACGAAGCCATCACGGCACTTCTTAAAGAAGCAGGAACCGAAGTGTCCATTAAACACGACGAGTAGTTTCATTCATCGGTCGGCTGGTTTTCTTCCCGATGAAAAAATTTGTTGTCCGGAATTTTGCGATTGAAGCATCGTCTTTGTCTGGCGGGTTTCGGACAACAAATTTCAGCAACCAGTTTTCCTGGTTGGCAGTCGTCGATTCTTCGACAATTTGAACTTGTCTACAACTCTCTGTAAAAGCTCTCTGTAAAAGCTCTCTGCAACATCCTTCGGCAAGATCGGTCAAATCAGTTCAAAGGGTGGTTTGCAATCAATCTGGCGGGTACCGAAACCCGCCGGGCAACTGCGTTTTTTTATTTGGTTGAAAAAAGGAAGGCCTGAAACTGCCAACTGTGCAGGTTGTAACCCACCTTGGTAAACGGTTGGCTCTCAGGCTAACGGAAGCACTCCCTTACGGCTTTCCTAGTTTGCCAGCAACTGCATGTCCTGAACACTGCTGCCGAACCTATCCACATCGATATCGTGGCGATGCAGCAATTCCAGCCACAGGTTGCAAAGAGGCGTCGGCGCTTCCAGCACCCTGTGTTGCTGATGGGCGATTCCGCCACCGGCAACAAGCGTAGGCAGGTTTTGACAGGTATGATTTGAGGAATCCCCGAAGTTGCTTCCCATGACGACAGTGGTGTGATCGAGAAGGGAACCGCCCGGTTCCGATACCTGGTCCATCTCCTTCAAAAATTGGTCGAAATGACGAAGGATGTCCCTTTCGACACAACTCAATTTTTGAAGCGTCTCCTTGCGTCCACCGTGGTGTGACAGGGTATGCCAACCGCCACTTGCTCCCGGAACGTCAATCGCTCCGTAAATCCAGTCAAGTGAAAGGGTGATCACCCGGGTCGAATCTGTTTGAAAGGCAAGTCGTGCGAGGCGAAAGAGGTTGCTGACCTTGGTGGAAAAGGCGAACTCCGGATCCTCATTCAGTTTCGCAGAAACCCTGGGTTTGGGTGCGGAAAGCCAATGCACCTCGTGTTCCAGCCGATTTTCCAACTGGCGTATCAACCTGCGGTAAGATTCCACGGCAGATTTTTCTTCTGTTTTTTCAAGAACCAGCAGATCGTGCTTGAGAGCCTGCAACACAATCTGATTCTGCCGGATTTCCCGCTTTTTTGCAGTCAAATCCTCCTGGCCAAACAGGCGGTTGTAGATTTGCTCCTCATCATGCATTGGGGGGATTGCCACACCTTGGTCGTTCCATGAGCATCCCCATCCGCGGTCATAAATACTGAAGGAAAGAAAAGGAAAACGGGTTTGGCCACCCATCTTACTGGCAAGAACCTGGTCCAGAGAAACCGTATTGGTGAAATGGGGAGATTCGGGGTGGGGCGCACCCGTCAGGAATGATTTCTCGGAATCATGATTACTGGTTTCCATACCCGGATGGAACAGGTTTTCGACAACCGTCAGCTTTTCGGGGTTGGAAAACCCTTTCAGGTAAGTAGAAGTATTTAGTTCCCCTCGCTCTCGGGGGAAAAAATATTTCCCGTAAAAACCAAGGGAGTTGCAGATAAGCAAAATCCTCTTTTTTGGTTTTTCAGGCCGCTCAGGAAAAGCCGTTCCATAAGCGAGTTCCTGAATCCCGATGGGGAGCGATGGGAATGCCAATCCATACTTGAGAATTTCACGCCGGTTCCAATCAATCATCGATTCAATTCCTCAAGAGAAAAAACTACGATCCTTCGGACAAGGTCTCCGGTGTGACAGGATCCGTTTTGATCCTCAATCATTTTGAGTAACTCCAGGCGTTGTATGAAATCAGGTGCGTAACCATTGGTATATTCAAAGAACTTCCTGGCAAAATTGTAGGCAATCCGTTGTTGATTGGAATTGAGGAGTGCTTTGAATTCAGTCACCCCCCGAAATTCCTTTCCGTTTATTTCTCCGGACGCATCTACTTCATCACCCATTTTGTAATAGCCCTGTTGACGGTACTGAAAAGTGCCGCGGTGCGGTAACCGGGTTCGATAGCGGGAACGCCATTGGCCACTGGCATCAAAACTCTCCAACGCAAATCCGTAAGGGTCAATGCTTTTATGGCAACTTGCACAGGATTCGCTGTTTTTATGTTTGTCAATTTGTTCACGAAGACTGGTCGCCGATTGAAGGTCCGGCTCAATCGCTTTTACATTTTCCGGGGGAGGAGAAAGGGGAATGCCCGCAATATTCCGGGAGACCCAGGCTCCGCGGAGAATGGGCGAGGTGTCAAAGCCATCGGTCGTTACCTTCAGGATACTGCCCATTGTCAACAAACCACCCCGTGGAACGTCGTCTGGAAAAGCGACCTTGCGCATATGGGTTCCAAAAACCCCGGGAATTCCGTAATGCTGCGCCAGTCGCTGGTTGAGAAAGGAATAATCGGAATCAATCAGTTCCGAAACGGGCCGATTTTCCTGGATCAGGTAATGCAGGTACATCTCGGTTTCCATGGGAAGGAAATGATCCAGCAGGTCGTCATAAAGAGGGTACAGTTTCAACGAGGGAGAAATGGTCTTCCACGCACGAAGGTTCAGCCATTGCCGGGCCAATGATTGAACCATCCGCCGACTCCGCGGATCGCTCATCATTTTTTTTATCTGTTGATCAAGAATCCGACCGGAAAGGCGGTTTTCCCGGCATACTTCCAAAAGTTTTTGATCTGGAACCGAACGCCAGAAAACCTTTGCCAGAAAAGCCGCCCGTGCATAGGAATCGTTGGAATATTTACCCGGGAACAAAAGGAAGCGGGGGGATGAAAGAATCGCCTTGATCGCCAGACGCGCAGCAAGAACAAAATCACCGGTTCGCTCCAACTCCTGCCGACCGATTTCCACGTAAGGAGCCAGGTCACTGGACGCTAACCGAGACGAAAATGCTCGCTCGGCAAAACTTCGGATACAACCCTCCAGTTCAACCGCAGTAGACCCCAGGATTTCAATGGATTGTGTTGGCACGGGTGGTTCAACCCGAGTCATCACATCCAGCTTCCCTACCGAAGCCAGCGAACGACCATCAATGGAAAAGGAATCGGTAATCAGAAAACGGAGAAAAGGGAGATCCACAGGTTTGCGAAAAACAATAAATTGTTCATTTGCCAGGCGGGTCTCCAGCTTGCCCGAAACGATCGGCTCATTCCAGTTTTCGCCATCAGAAGAGGACTCAACGCTGTAGGTTTTCACCTGGCCATTACCATTGCCTCCGGACCAGGTTGCATACCGGAGCCCGTGAAGCGGAACTCGCATTGGGTTTTCCAAAACAACGAAGTGAGGGCCCTTTGCAAGTGTGGGGTGGAACCGTGTGTGCCAGAAGGTCTGGTTGGAACCGTCCTGCATTTTTTCCTTTTCCATGCCGGGCTGAAAGCTGCTGACAGTAAGCCTTCCGCCAATCTTTTGCAGGTTGGTCCGGCTTTCATTCCGACTCAGGACTGTACGTTTTTCCGCATGGGTCGTAAGGCCAGGAAAAATATTCTTGAACGAAGGGGGCGGCCAGGATTCATGAACCGGTCCGCGGGCCCGCATCTGCCTGATAAACCCACCAGCGTTTGAATTTTTCTTCCGAAACGTATGTTTGGAATGGAGGTGGACCGATACATTTTCGCCCTTTTCCAGAAAGACCATTATTTTGTGTGATTGGACTTCCCGATTGTCGAGTGAAATCACCCCCAGCAACCTCTGCGGTTGGGGACGATCATCGGCAAAATAATACTTTCCTCCGTGAACCTGCAGGCTGACTGTTTCGGGAAAGTCTCCCACCTTGGCGGCGTCAAATGTCAGCTCGTACCAACCGGATACCGGAGGTTCGAAATGGTCGTAAAAAAAAGAGTAACTGTTGCCGTTATTGGCTCGGGTCCACGAAAAGAGCAGACCGTCCCGGAAATCCTTCACATAAATATTGTAACTGGAATGGCTGTCTTTCAATTTGTTTGTCACCCACTCCTGCTCAACCGGAAAACCCTTTCGAGGCAGGGCAAACTCCAGCATCTGGTCAGCGACTGAAAAATAGGAGGAGAGAACCTCCTGGCTGAGGGCAATCCTCCGGTTGGAATCAAAACGGAACGAGCCACGGTCATCAGGGATTCGTTCCGTCAGATCAAGACGAATCCCCAGGAGATCATTTGAAGACTGCACGAATTCAGAACGGCTCAACCTGCGAAATGATGGAAACCGGACCTGGGGGCTCCTGGATGCCAGCCATTCCAGCAGTAACCTTTTTTCTCCTTTGTCCGGATGATCCGCATCCGCTGGAGGCATTTTTCCGGTAGCAACATTTTCGAAAATCAATTCGGTAATCGGGGAAAGCCGTCCCCCGAGATCACTAAAATCCTGACCAGCTTCCGCCTGGTCACCCTGGTGACAATCCAGGCAGTATTTTTCGAGAATCGCCCTCCCATTATCTTTGGCCAATAGATTTGCTGCCTGCCGACCGGCGCACGGTCCAAGAAACAGGAGAGCCACCAGAAATGCCAAGGATGAAAAACCACATTTTCCGCGGGGGTTGATCCTCGAGAATCGCCAGGCTTCAATTTCATTCAGAAAAAAGTGTGCATTGTTTGGAAAAAAAACCATTCCTGGCAGACTCCTTGCTTGGGTCAGGAGGGAAACCCATTGTAAACAATCAGCGGAAGATCCTCCCCGGCAATTCCCCAAATCCAAGGCGTTAAGACCGGGAATCGATATTTTTAGTTTAGGCACGCCCCCTCTGCCCCCGGGCCTTTCCGCTTTTACCCGGTGGTTCTTATCAAATTTCGCAAAAAACCAATTGCACGGGGTAACTTTCCATCCGTGTCTGCCATATTAAGGCCATGGGTGATATTCAGCAATTTCATGACGAGTCCGTCGAGGAAGCGGTTCGAAGTGTCCAAACCGGGAAACCAGGGGCATTTGAAACCGTGGTTCGTGCATTTGAAGGATCACTGAGAGCGTGGCTATCGATCCATTCTCCCCCAGGAATTGATTCAGACGAAATTGCCCAAAGGAGTTTTGTCGAGGCCTATCGTCGCGTGAACGATTATCAAATCGGCACAAATTTTAAAGCGTGGCTATTTGCGATTGCGAGGTTCCAGCTGAAAACAGAAGTCACCCGCCTCCGCCGCCTTGCTGATTACCATGCACGCTATGTCCCGGAGTTTATCGACAGGGAATTGGAACGGCGTGCATATTCAGACCCCGGGGAAGAATCCGAAAAACTGAGTCAGCTTAAAAATTGCGTCGATTCTCTCGGGGATCATCTTCGGCGTTTTGTCGATTGGCGTTACCGTGATGAAATCACATTGGAAGAAATGGCCCAACGATCTGAGCGATCCCTTTCCGCGGTGAAAAAGCAACTTTGGAAAATACGTCGCAAATTGCAGGAGTGTGTTGAACGGGAAGCTGCCAAGGCAGAAAAATCACCCGTCAATTACCCGCCGGCAGAGGGGGTGGCGTGAACGAACCCAAAAAACTCGAACAATTGTGGGGAGATTTCCTGGAGGGCGAGTGGACCGATGCGAGCCTGCGGGAACTGAAAGAACTCCTGGATGACGCCGAATCCGAGAAAAAGGCAGTCGATCTCTACCAGTTACATCGGCTGTTGGGTCTCCTGCTGAATTCTGGAAAATCTGAATCGGATTGTTTCGTTGCCGAGACGATGCAGGCCTTGCCGGTAAACCAGGACCAGTTCGTTTCCAGCGTCGAAAACCTTGTGGGCGGTTACGAAAAAGAGAAAAAAGAAAAACATCGGGTGTTTCCAAATTCCAGGGCACCTTTTTGGGGTTTGGCAGCCACCATCGCAGTCAGCCTGATGTTTGCACTGGGATGGTTCCTGTTGTCTTCAGACGCCCAACGGAAAAGTATCGAAATTGTTGAGCTCCGGGGAAGAATGATCCTGTCGGCCGATCAAGGTGAGGTGATCGAACAACCCACGGTGGGAGAAGTCTTTCGGGGAGGAACCCTTGAGTCCCTATCCCCTGACGCTTACTGCCTGCTTCGGTTTCACGATCATACAACTGTCGCGCTGTCGGGCAGAACCCTGCTCACGGTATCCCAAAAGGGGCCAAAACGCCTTCGTCTGCATCACGGAAAGATTTCAGCGCAGGTAACCAGTCAACCTGTCGACAAGCCGATGCTCGTGATGACAGAGGCTGCTGAAATGACCGTCCTGGGAACGGAGTTCAACGTGGAAGAAAAACCCGGATCCACCAGCCTCGTTGTCAACGAGGGAAAGGTCCGCGTGAAACGGCTCGGGGATGGCGTTCCAGTCGACGTGCCAGCCCAACAGTCAGTCATTGTTTCCCTGGAGAACCAAAATGGCCTGGAACCGGAAATGCGGGCCGAACCGGTAACCCAATGGAAAAGTGATTTGCAGTCGGACACCCTGCATGGCAAGTGGGTTTCCGATCTCGCGATGAAGGCCCTGAAATTGAAAAAATCGGTCAGCCAGGGCGAGATTTCGGTAGAGGACGCCCGTGTTGCCTACAAAAAAGCAGCACGACTGGGCGACCTGTCGGGAAGCATCTGGTCGCAACCGACCTCAATCGGTTCTTTGGTGGTTTTGTCTCCAAGGCTTTCTGCCCGTCATCCTCTCAAGCTTACCGATCAGTCGGTGATCCGGATTCGTGGAAAAAAACACACGCCTTCTCCGCTGGTTTTTGGCCTGAGTGTCGCTCACCCGGGGGGTGGATTTGCGGGAAAGTACCGATCAAAACCGTGGGGGCAGGAATTGGCCATTGGTGAAGAGTTTGAAAAAATCCTTCCTGTTCATTCGTTTCATGACGAGAAATCGCCTGGCAAACCAGCGACAGGGTTTGAGCTAACCGATTGGTGGTGCCTTTCCAGGGACTCAGCAGCAAAATTTGAAATTTCGAGTGTGGAATTGTTGGATCATTCCATCGGGCTCCACAATTCAAACGCGGACAGCACATCGATAAACCAGCTTGTGCTTGTTCCACTTCCATAAGGAAAACTGAATGAACAAATTTTTTCCGCTTCTTTGTTTGGGCATTTTGGTGGCCTGTCACGACTGCATGGGGCAGGAAAAGGAGACGGTGGACTGGGAGGCTGAATACCAAAAGCTTCTGAAAACATCGCCGGCCATCAAGGCCAAAATCATCAGTGGCCAAACCACACGAAAAGACATCATTCTTTGGCTCCAGAAAAACAAAAAAGGGTTCGAGGAAAAAAACAAAATCAATGCTGGAAAAACGGTCGTAGGCAAAAAAGCAAGTCCCGCAGAAGACGGGAGTTTCCAGAAGAAACTCGAAGACATGGTGCGAATGGGGAAAATCACCGCAAAGGAAGCTGCCGATCTGGCAGGTGCATTAAGTCAAAGCCAGGAAAAACTTTCGGAAAAGGGTAAAAACAGGACGCCTGCTCCCACTTCAGGAAATCTTGGTGAAGGCAAATCCGGGAGTGCCCCACCCGAGGAAAAAAAAGAAAAGGTTGATTGGCAAGCCGCTTATGAAAAACTGATGGAAAATCCCGCCGCTCGGCAAAAGGTCCTCGACAGTGGTGCCACCCGGGAGCAGGTGATCCAGTTTCTCAAGAACAGAAAGTCTGGAGGCGAACAACCTCAAAGTGGCCAAAAAAGAAATCGGACGGGATCGCGTAAAGGGAGCTTTCGGTTTTATGCGTTGGTAATCGGTCGCCTGAAATCGCGGGATATCGAACTGGGAGAAATGGAACTGGATGTCGATTACGTCATCAGCCAGCGCACAAAGCTCAACGGGGACTTGAAAGGAAAGCGTGTAAAACTGGTTGGCATTTCCGGAAAGTTCAGGGATTCCCTTTTGAAGCTGAAAATAGGGGACACTGTTAAAGTCCGCACGGGTGATTTCAATCCCCAAACCGGCATTCTCGGGTTTGGATACAAATTTCACGTTCTGGAAAAAACTGAACCATTCCAGCCGGCCGATTTTGGCATTCCGCCCAACGAATTCCGTGGTTTTGTTGGGACACTCACGGTTAAAATCATGGAAGCCAACGGGTTTGTTCTCCTGTTGGATGCTGAGTCAGTCGAGCCAGTCGCAACCAGTCGCGCAAGCGACCCTGCGAGCATCCAGGGGGGACGAATCCGTATCGGAGGTTTTTTTGACAAACACAAGAACGCCTTCGAGGAATTCAAAAAAGGTGACCGCATCCGTGTCAGCGTTGTCCATCGAAACCGGGAAAGCGATTCCCTTACCGTCGGCGACCTATTGACGGTTTTGCCTGCCAAATAAATTTGCCTGCATTTCAACTGAAAGCCACGTGTGAAATCAATTTTACTCTTCGGTGTCGCATGCCTGGTCCTCAACGCCGATTTGAATGGGAACGATGAGAAGGATGCAGATTGGATCCAATCAGCCGCGAAGCGGTTTTCAAGGAGCAACAGCAACGAGGTTCCTGATTTTCAACGGCATGTCATTCCATTATTGGGGAAACTGGGTTGTAACTCGGCGAAATGCCATGGGTCTTTCCAGGGTCAAGGTGGGTTTCAACTCTCATTGTTTGGATTTGATTTCCAGGCAGACCATCGTTCCCTGACGGCCAAGGCGTCCTCTGGTGAGATCTCGCGAACTCTACCTGCAGACATCGAGAAGAGTCTGATTCTCCAGAAACCTACGGAAATGGTCGACCATGAGGGCGGTCGTCGGCTGGAACCCGGTTCCTGGGAATACAATCTTCTGGTGCGATGGATCGAATCGGGAGCCAAGGGAGGAGTGATTCGTGAGAGGTTCGCTCAGGGGAAGGCAAATGAACCAAATATCCAGCGGCAAGGCGCTTCCTTTTATTCCAACAAGGTTCTCCCGATTCTGGAGGACCATTGTTACGAATGCCATGGTTTTGATTCACGAAAAGGCAATCTTTCCCTGGTCAGTCGACAACGCTTGCTTGCGGGAGGCGAATCCGGACCAGCCGTCGTTACCGGTAAACCGGAACGGAGCCTTTTGATGCGTGCTGTTCGGCATGCCGAACCGAACCTGGAAATGCCACCCAGCGGAAAACTTCCAAAAGAAAAGCTGGCGATCCTCGAACAATGGATTGAAATGGGCGTTCCCTGGGCCGAAAAGAACATGGCTCCCGAAGAAAGCAACCGAGTCCTGGTTTCGCTGGACCCGGTTCCCCGTGAAATCCGTTTCGACGATTCCCGCCCCAACAGGCGTCTGAAGATCATCGCCACATGGCAGGACGGAAGGCGGGAGGACGTCACCTGCCTGACCCGGTTCCAGACGAACAATGACTCTGTCGTAAAAATCACCCCGGATGGATTGGCAACCAACGTGGGCCCTGGGGACACCCACCTGGTTGCGTTTTACGATAATGGTGTGGCTGCGATACCTGTTTTGAAACCTTACTTTCCTGAAAAAAAATCAGACAGGCCGAATGCTGTTGTTCAGACCTTCAGTGGTGCGGTAAATCCGGTTGACCGGTTCATCAATACCAAGTTGAACAAACTGGGCCTTCGTCCTTCCTCGATTTGCTCTGATGAAGAATTTCTCCGGCGTGTCAGTATCGACCTGACCGGGACCCTGCCGACGCCTGCTGAAGTAAAAGGTTTTCTCCTGGACCCATCAGCTGACAAAAGAACTGCGAAGGTAAACCAGCTGCTGAACAGGACCTCTTATGCCGCCTGGTGGACCAACAAGCTCTGTGACTTTACGGGGTGCAATCCTCAGTCAATCAGCAGTCTGCTTGAGGTGGCGACCGAGGAAGGCTATCGCAAAGCATCCCTGTGGTATGACTGGATCCTGGAAAGACTGGAACGCAACCAGCCTTATGATGAACTGGTTTCCGAACTCATGCTGGCGGACCTTGACGGGCGAAACGGCAGCATGCCGTATTTCTGGACGCGGCAAAGCCTCAAGGAATCCAAGGATACCGCAATGTCTGTCGCTCATGCCTTTCTTGGAATCCAGCTCCAATGTGCCGAATGTCACAAGCATCCCTTTGATAGCTGGACACAGGGTGATTTCGTAGATTTCGCTCGTTTTTTTGAAACGGTTACCGATACCAAACGCCGGGCAACTAGCAGGGAAATAATGGAGCTGAAACTGCTTCGCAGTGGCACCGTTAGGCTCCAGGCTGGCGACGACCCGCGTCGTCCGATCATGGATTGGATGAAAAAACCGGGCAACCCCTGGCTGGCCCGCGCCTTCGTGAATCGGGTATGGGCAAGCTATTTCCATGTCGGTCTGGTAGAACCGCCCGATCAATTCACTCCCGCAAATCCACCGAGTCATCCACAATTGCTGGACTGGTTAACCAGGGGTTTTATTGAAAACCGGTATGATATGAAGTGGCTGCATCGGCAAATCACCACCAGCGATGCCTACCAGCGAAGCTGGCGGCCCAATGAGACCAACCGGGAGGATCGACGAAACTTCAGTCGCTGCATTCCCAGGCGAATCCCTGCCGAAGTCATCTATGACGCGATGAAGCAGGTGACCGCAACCACTGATCAGCAAGACGCCGTCCGCACCAACCTCAGGCGAAGAGCCATCGGTCATCTTTCGATGCGGATGGCGGGCACACACGCCATGAAAGTATTTGGAAAACCGGATCGATCCCTGAATTGCGATTGCGAACGGGTCAACGAGCCGACTTTGCTACAGTCCATTTTCACCCAGAATGACCCTTTGGTTAGAATGCGAATTGCAGACAGCGGATGGATCCTGGAACTCGAAGATGCCCTTGAAAGAGGGCAATCCATTGACCATGCAGAAATGGCCGATCAGGCCTGGGTGAGAACCGTCGGTCGTTTTCCGGCAGATCGGGAGAAACAAAGAGCGGTTGTACATCTTAAAGAGGCCGTTTCGGTTTCAGACGGCATGGCCGACCTCCTCTGGGCCCTTATGAATACCAAGGAATTCCTGCTCAATCACTAACCCGTGTTTTGCCCAAAGATTCAACCTTTACTTCGCGCTCCGTTCAGGAAGCCATCGAACCAATCATGAAACGAACCAATTTTTCAAGGCGGCAGTTTCTCCAGGTAGGAGCCTTGGGTTCCAGCCTGTCGCTCAGCCAATACCTGCGTCTTTACGGACAGCAACCCTCTACGTCGGAAAAAAAATCCGGTATCTTCATTTTCATGGAGGGTGCACCCTCTCACCAGGACACCTTTGACCTCAAACCGGATGCACCGGTGGATGTTCGTGGTGAATTCCGTCCCATATCGACGGCTGTACCGGGGATTCAAATCTGTGAACACCTGCCAAATCTTGCCAAAAGAATGTCCCTTTACACGATCATTCGTGGAATCACTCATAACGTTGCCGACCATGGACTTGCAAAAAAGTATCTTCTGACGGGCAACAAGGCTTCCCAGACAGTAAGCTTCCCCGAATATGGCAGTGTTGTCAGTCACGAGTTCCCGGGGGCACCGGATCTTCCATCTTATGTTTCGATCGACGAGTCGTTCGTAGGTCCCGGCTATCTTGGTTCCCGTTTCAGTCCCTTGACCGCCGACAAACCGAAACATGGCATCCCTTACTCCGTGCGGGGCGTGACGCTCGAAGATGGCCTGACCATCAAAAAATACAAATCACAGCAGGGACTGTTAAAGGACATTGACCTCACCTTCCAGGGCTTTGAAACCCTGGATGACCAGGTGAGCGGAATGGATCGTTTTCAACGCCAGGCCTTTGACATCATCAGTTCCCCCGCCACACGTCAGGCATTTGACCTTTCCCGGGAAAAAGAATCGGAGTCGGTTCGTTTTGGAAAGCATGAATTCGGACAGTCATTACTCCTGGCAACCCGCTTGATTGAAGCCGGCGTTCATTTCGTCACGGTCCGCTTGCGGCCTGCCGAATTTGATTTTGATACCCACCAGGACAATTTTGGAAGACTGTCGAAATTGCTTCCGCCATTTGATCGTGGCCTGGCAGCAATGCTGGATCGTCTGAACGAACGGGGGTTGCTTCATAAAACGGCAATCATGGCTGCTGGCGAATTTGGTCGAACCCCCAAAATCAATTCAAACGGCGGGCGAGATCACTGGGCCCGGGCGATGTGCGCCTTGGTTGCAGGTGGGGATGTTCAAGGCGGGCAGGTCGTAGGGAAAACCAACGCTATCGCGGCCGAACCTGAATCAGAAGGATTTTCGCCGGATGACCTTGCCGCAACGTTCTTTACGAACATCGGTGTATCACCAAGGACAGAATTCCAATCCAACGTGGGACGCCCCATTACCCTTGTCAGGGACGGCAATCCGATCCAGTCCCTCTTCCGATAGAGTCGTCGTCTGCCGAACCGTATTCGCGAGGATCAAAATTGATTCGGCGTAGAAGGATCGATTCGGACCGATTGTGGGCTGATCTTGCGAAAGTTCCGGGGCCTTTATTTTTCGAGGGTTCCCGTTGATTGTTCCATCCGGCCAGTCCGGCAAATAATAACCAGTTGTCCTTCACACGCTCCTGGTCTGAGTGCCGAAAAAACCTGCAGACCGTCGTACCCGTGCCGGGGCGATCGAAGGGGCGGCAGGCACCAAGGCTGCGGATCCCGGATTTCTTCATCCATTTTGTATTTTCAAGGGCTGAGTCCAGGGTCTGCAGTTCCGAGGGATCGATCCAAAAAGTCTTCAGTTCCAGCACCGCTGAATCACTTGGACTTTGCGTGATTTTCGCAAGAACCGGGGAATCGATTTCCAGGAAATGACTGGACGGCCTTTGGGACAAAAGTCCCCTGTATTCCGGCCTTTCCAAAGCCCGTTTCCACTCCCGGTCGTTATGAAAACGGGTCCAGTTACAAAATGCTTCGTAACGGGATGGATGTCGCAAAAGATAGACCAGCTTTCTATTCTGGACCACGGAACCCTTTTCAGCCCTCCAATAGGCAACAGGCTCCATCCCGTGTTTGCGAAAAAGCCGATCGGTATGATTGGCAAACCGGTTGACCAGGTCCTGGAACCTTCCCTCGGCGGCCTGGTAGATCCGCAGTTCGAAAATCGGCCCCTGCTCAACCCGCGGCAAACGGATTTTATTAGCAACCTGTTCGGGAGCATCGCTACCGGCCGTTAAACCGAGTGCCACCTGAAGGGATGTTTCGAAAATCCAGGCCATATTGTCAGAGACCCTGTTGCTGGCATCATGTCCTCCAATATAAATTTTCCCATCCCCAAACGGAGAAACGGAAAACGCTCGTGGTGTCACCAACGGCGGCTTCCCTTTGCTGTACCTGTTGTTGACCTCGGCAAGCCTGTAATCCCCCTGTTTGTCCCGAATCGCATATTGCGCGCCCCCGTATAGCTGGGTGCCAGCCCACTTGGATTCGTTTTTTCCCCGCAGGTTCGTTTGAAACCCGACGAGGTGGACCCGTTTCCCGGTCCGGGGATGGACCACCGGGTACATCATGTTGTGTGCTCCCAGGGAATAGACCACTTCGGCCCCCAGTTTCCGGCTGGCCAAATCGGCGAGGCTGATTTCTTTCACCAGCGCAAATCCGCCATCCGGTTTTGGATCCAAACGCATGATTTCTCCCCTGGACTTTCCTCCCGGGGCCCAGAGAAACAGTAGTGAATCGCCTGCCCCGGAGGGATGGGAAATGGTGGTCAATCCCCGAATCCCACCAATGTCCGTGTCGGTATCTTCCTGGAGGTTCAGAATTTCGAGATACCGGGGTCGATGACCGTCCTGGCGACGGTAAATGGAACTTCCTTCCGAGAGAAAGAGTGATCCATTCGCGGTTGCAATTCCCAGGGGCCGTGTCCGCAGTTTTCCCCGGTCCAAAAAAGGGAACTCAAGGTGACGATCCCAGCGGATTTTGGAAGGAAGTTCCGGGGCGTAGCTGCCGGCGATCATGCCAGGATTCCCAAGCAGAAGAAAGATCCTTTCCTTACCGGTCACCTTGTCGCGATAGACCTCAATGTCACGGGGAACCCATCGCACGCCACCCGCTGAAGAACCGTGACGAACGAGCTCATGCTGCCAGCGATTTTCTTTTTCATCCCGTGTCCAGCAGGAAACAGCACCTCCCCCTTCGAGAACAGCCCCTGCCGCCATCAACAACAGGGAAACGGGACGTTCCATCGGTTTTCCGTCCGGATCCAGCGTCAAGGTGATGGAACGGAGAATGTTCCCCTTCATGTACCTGAGCCCCAAACCGTTCGATTTTCCAAGATCCAAATCGACCTGCCATTTCAGCCCCGGTCCGTCCAGCCGCAGAACCTGGGCTGATTGTTTCTGTTGCTCTGTCGGAATGACCCAATGCGCATCCATCCAGTAACCGTTTGCCGCATACAGCTTTCCCTGATGAGCGACCAGATGCATGATTTCCGATCCACCCGCGTGTTGGCCTTTCTGATCGACATAACCGGCGACATAACTCTGTCGCCAGCCATTTGGGCCCCCGGGGTCGTCGGCCAACGCCCCATTCAGCAGGCAGGCCAACCAAAAACAGAGAACGCTTCCAGGCAAATCACGCGAAAAATAACGGCTGCCGACGGGAAACATGTTTTTGAAAGCCCTTGGCCGTTTATTGAACCAGGTAGTCACTGGAGGGTTTTCCTTCAGGTGTAATGTGCCCGGTTGCCCAGAGGATTCCCCGGGTAACCAGTTCCAGATACCGCTCATCGCCAACGGTCTCATTGAAGTGCCCTAACGATGTACTGAAAATCGGGGTTTTGTTGGGGCCGTACTGATTGGTCCAGGCAACCACAGCTTTGACAGTCTTGGGTTTTACACCAGGATTGGCTTTCTGTTTTTTTGGTTTTTGCACCTGTGAACCGGAAGCAAGGACTTCTGCACCCGGGAAAACACGCACATTGTTGTAGAGTTCTTCGTTTCCGGTCGTCCAGTTTGCCAAGCCTTTAATGATGGGGCTCTTTGATTCAGCAAAGGTGATCTTTACCGGGAGCTTGGGCCCATGTCCGGTCGATTGAAGACCGATCATTTCGTACCACACAGCGTTGTCGGCGCCAGTTTGTACAGGTTTGCGGAAGTTGCCCCAGCGGTAGCTGTGCATCGCGCAGTGCAGATTGACGGCTGGAATTCCCTTTCGGTGGGCCGCCAGAATTCGACGTACGTAAGGACCATCTGTCACTGCAGCGGAACACTCGTCATGAATCACCAGGTCATAGCCATCTGCCCAGTCATCCTTTTCGTAAATTTCAAAGGTCGTGTTGGTCCGGGTGCTGGGATTGTAAACAACCGTTACTTCCGCACGAATTCGTTTTTCAATGCCGGTTTTCAGAATTTTCGTTTGGCTGCCGTAGTCGTGGCAACAACCCCCGGCGACCAAGAGGATTTTCAGGGGTTTTGGCAATGAATTCCTGACGGAACCCTGGGAAGAGGGATTTTCAAAAGAATGCGACCACGAAGATGTGAAACAAAGAAAAAACAGGGAAAGTGTCAGAGAGTTTTTCATGAGATGGAAGTTTTTGAAGGAAGGAAACCCAAAGGGCAACAGGATAAATTCTAAAAGAACCATTCGTCGAGGAATCTGAAACCGACTCTCATTACCCTGCCCGCCAAACATTATAACCCAGCCGAAGGGGCACCGTCTGTTCGGTCTTCGCCCACCCTGCCCCAATCAGGCAATTGCCTGCCTGGAAACGGGAAGACGTTACGTGGGTCGGTTCTGCATTCAGGGTGCCTTTCGCATCAAGAAATCGATTGTGAACCGAAGGATGTTTCAGCACCCGGGGATGCGTTCCAGCAAAGAAAATGACATCCAAATAGCCTACAATGAGCGAAATCATTTCATTCAACTTTCGCGGATGATCCTACTGGTTAGGTTGAAATATGCAATTTTCGTTGTCTTTCCGGTTGCTCCTTTGGATGGCATTTGCCTCTCCCTGTTTTGGACAGGATCCCTGGCGTCTGAATACGGACGGCAGTACAACCATCGAAGCCGAGAGACCGATCCAGGTCGAAGGAAGAAACGGACTCGTAAAACGAAAAGTTGCGTCAGGAGGTGAAGTCCTGGGAGCGGGTTGGGGTTCGGAAACCGGTGATTTTGCGGAACTTTTTTTCAGAACGCCAAAACCGCTGACTCCGGCACGAATTCGGTTTCGTTACGCGCGTCAACACGCGGGGGATACCTGGCTGAGCCTGATGCTCGACAGTCGCCCGCTGGGAAGACTCCGTTTTCCAAGCACCGGCAGTGATGGGACGGTCGCCAATGGTTACCGGGAAATTGACATCGACATTGGAAATCTTCCGGCCGGGTATCACCGACTTTACCTGACCGTTGTGGCCGATGGGATGCCGAGTCCCGTAATTCCCCAGACGAAGCTGGTTGCAAGCCCGATCCTCGATTCCGTGGGCAACCGGAATGACAAAAACGCGGTGGGTCATGGAAAAAACCTCGCAATCTACACGGGCCGGGGTGCCAGTAAACGTTATTTTTTTGCCACCCATGAACTGGGAAACGTTTTCAGTGGGACCGATGGGGAGACCCTTTCCTGGAATCCCGACCACGTACTGTTGGAGGGCAACAGCGCCAGGGTCGGTCAATCCTCCGAATTGCTGTTAGACACCGTTACCTTTGAGGAAAAAAAAGGGAGGCAAGCCGAATCCCTGTTGGAATTTCCCGAAAAAATTGTCGAGCAACGTCAGGTTTGCGTGACCCATGAGGACGTCGTGGTTTCACGAATCTGGTGTACCAATCTGACTGGTAAAAAAGCCAGCCACATAATCCGGATTTCCGGAGACAGTCGGCGTTCCTTTGATTGGCGTGAGCAGCCACGGGGCGAACGTTTTACAGAACAACGAAACGGCCGAATCCTGCTGATTGATCCTTCGGTTTTTCCCGACACCCTGTCCAACGGGCTCTGCATGGCGATCGGCACCAGTCTTGCTCCTTCTCATGTGGACATTTCTGAGCCGGGTTCGTACCAGTTGCAACTGGAAATCGACCTGGAACCGGGGCAAACAAAAACCCTGACTGCTGCCTGTGCATTTGAGCGATCCAGAACCCGGGCGCTGGAAAACCTGGAAACGGCACTCAACGATCAATATCCCCTGAAAACCAATCGTGATTCCTGGATCGATTTCTACACACGCCAGGTCCCGACCTTTGAGTGCAGCGATCCGGGACTTGAGGAGTTGTATCGATTCCGCTGGTTCCTGCTCCGTTTCTCAACCGCCGGAGGGGACCTTGGTTATTTCAGGTATCCGGTGGTGATGGAAGGAAGACAGGCCTACCAGACCTACTGCTGTTACAGCGCTCCGTTCATGGCATTGGATCTGAACTGGTCAACCAATCCCCGCCACGGGTTTGGACATATTGCGAACATGGCTTACGCAAGTTACGAAGATGGCCGGTTTCCCTGGTATACGTCGCCGCGTACCAACCAGGTCAAGCTGGACCACGCTTCACGAACCGGTCTTTCTTTGTTACCACATACCGCGTGGCGCCATTACCTGATCCACCAGGATCTTGATTTACTCAAGGAGGTCTATCCCTCCATGGTTAAAAATTGTGATTGGTGGTTAAAGGACCGGGACCCCAACCAGGATGGTATTTTTGACGTTGCCCACCAACTGGAGACAGGTCAGGACGATCTTTTCCGCTGGGGCAAAGAGAATCGTGAAATGCGTTACGACGCAGTCGATGCCACCAGTTACGCAATTTTAAACATGAAGGCCACTGCCAACATGGCAAAGGCCCTGGGAGACCGGGCAAACGCTGAAAGACTGAATCGTCTGGCAAACCGATCCACAGAGTCTCTCCGGAATTTCCTCTGGGACAACGAGCAAGCTGCCTATTTTGACCGGCATCCCGGGAGCGGGGAACTTGCAGCGGACTACCTGGCCATTACGACTTTTTACCCGTTCTTTGCCAACGCGGCCGGTAAGAGGGAACTGGGCGTTTTCAAGCGTCACCTTTTTGACCCGGATCAATTCTGGCTACCCTACCCGGTCCCAGCTCTCCCCAAGAGTCACCCTGATTACGGGCCCAACCGGTTCTGGCAGGGTCCCTCCTGGCCTGCGGCCACTTCTCACGTGATCGAAGCCCTGGCTCATGCGGGAAAAAGCCACGACCGGAACCTTTTGCCCCAGGCGGCTGATTTGTTGAAACGCGCAGCGGCCAACCATATGCAACCCCGGGCCGATTTTTTTGAGCGGTACAATCCGGAAACGGGCAAAGGCCTAAGCCTTTTCCGGGACTACATGCATTCGTGGTGGATTGACATTTATCTCCAGCATATTGTGGGCCTCACACTTGGGGAGGATGGTTCGCTGTGGATAGATCCACTTCCCTTGGGACTGAAACATTTCCGCTCATCGAACATCCCCTTTGGCGGTAACCGGTTGACGGTAGATTGGGGCCAAAACAGGGGCCTGACCGTGGAATGCCGGTCCCGGACGGGCAAGACAAGGACACTTTTGCGAGCCCCGGACTTTCAACCGGGGGATTCCCCTCAGGAAATCGAGTTCTGATCCTTGGCCATCCAGGGCATTTCACTGGTTGGTAGCTGGATAGTTGAGTTTCTGAAGCTAGGTCAAACGGGGTAGCAACGGTCATTACAATAAAAATCCTTCCGGCTTGGATGCTCAAAGGGAACCATCCTTCATGTCGGTGGTAAGATGAAAGCCCCGGTGGGCGTCAATTTTCCAAATTCATGATTCATCCCTTTAACCCAGGCCATTGATTGCATAGAAATTCACGAGGGGAATCTGCCCAACACCAGGGGTGAACCCTATTCTTTCATGCCTTTCTGATGGTGGGTAATCGCGCCGAACTTTCTCCCAGCCAAAAGTTTTCAAATGCACATTTTTACCCCAACACTTGTCACACTTGCTTTCATTTTCAGTCACGCCGCAGCTACTGACGAACCGGTCCTTCTTTTCAACGGTAAGGACCTGTCAGGTTGGACCGGGGCCAATTACGAAGTCAAACAGGGAGAGATGATTTGCAGGGGAGGCAATCTGCGGACGGTAAAAAGTTACACCAACTACGTTCTCGAATTCGAATTCCTGCTTCCCCCGGGAGGAAACAACGGACTTGGAATCCACTACCCTGGTAAAGGAACACCCTCCGGAACCGGCATGGAATTACAGATTCTGGACACAGAGCACCCTAAATACAAAAAAATCAAGGAGTACCAGGTCCATGGTGCCCTTTACGGTTTCCAGGGAGCCAAACGCGGATTTCTCAAGCCAACCGGCGAATGGAATCGACAAAAAGTGACGGTCAAAGGCCCGCATGTCACTGTCGATCTGAATGGAACGCGGATTCTCGATGTCAACCTGGAGGAACAGGCCAGGAAAAAGCCAAAGCACAAGGGAATTCATCGACGCAGCGGTTTTATTTGTCTTTGCGGCCACGGCGATCCGGTGCGGTTCAAAAACATCCGTATCCTGGAATTGCCTGAAAGGACCGAAGGGTCGTAGTGAAACATGGAAGTCAAATCGAGGCCCTTTTACGAAGGTAATCTTTGATTCACCCGTGGCAGAACGGATAGCAAAAGATATTTCCCGGAAACCTGGAAGCCGGAAATAACGTCCAACGCAACTGTTGGGAAACCGGCATGTTGATAGCAACTGAACTGGCACGACATGATTTCCTGGGACAAGCCAACGGAATCCACTGCCCTTTGTGCAGGTGCATTCAGGGTTCCCGAAAACTTGCAGATACAAGTGTGACAGCTTTCGATTTGTACCTGGAAACAGTTCGTCCGTCCAATTTGATGACGGAAAACGTTCCAAGATCAACTATAGTCTTATGATTGTCCTTTTCCTGACAAACGGATTCCCGGAAGAATGGGACAGCTTTTAAAAACTTCAAAAACAAGACAGGGACAAAATGTCAAAGGGCCTCTTCAACCAAATGAAAAGCAGGAGCAGGACAGCATGGGGAGTCTCCCAAATTTCGGCCTGCCTGCTGACCGCGATGATCTTTGCGCCCCTTGCGGCCGAGGATGACAAAAAGGAAAAAAAGCTCGACGTAAAAAAAAAGAACGTCAAGCGGCTCGAGAGCAACCAAACTTTTGGCGGCTATACCAAGACCTCGCTTTTTTACACTTTTCCAACGGAAAAGGTCATTCTGAGGATCCTGATCGACAATCAGTCGGAAAAATTCCCGATCAGCGGAGTGATTTACACCTTCAAGCCTGAAACAACCGTCGAAGGGATGAAAAAATGGATCAACAACCAGACCTCGGATGCCCTTTTCCCGGATGTTCCACTCCCGGCTGCCAAAAAGGAACTGGGAAAAGGTATCGGTAAAATCACCAGTCGTAAAAAAAAGGAAAGTGTCAAAACTCCTTTTGGGCTATTTGACAAATATGACGTTGAATTCCAGTTTTCCCGCATGGGCCTGGTCAGTGGTTATTCCATCCGGCCATTTTCGGAAAAGGCATCGGTTTACATGAAGCGTCCCTGATCCCGCTTCCCGCGTACTTAAGCTGTCTTGAACCTGCTACCCTGTTTCTTTGATCTCATGTTTTGGAAGACTATTTCCCTTTGTCTTTTGCTGCTTTTTCAGGAAACCTGCGCAGCGTCCCAACAGCCTAACATTCTATTTATCTTTGCGGACGACTGGGGATGGGAAGATCTGAGTTGTCATGGGCACCCCTATGTTAAAACCCCGCATATCGATCGACTGGCCCGGGAAGGCACCGACTTTCATCGATTTTCAGTTGCCAGCGGTGTCTGCTCGCCAAGTCGGACGGCGGTCCTGACGGGACATTTCCCGGCCCGTTACAACATCGACGGTCATTTTGCCTGGGTGCCCAGCAACGCCAGGCGGAATATGCCGGATTGGCTTGATCCCCAATCACCGCTTCTTCCACGAATGCTTCAAAAGGCGGGCTACATGACAGCCCATTTTGGTAAGTGGCACCTTGCCAACAACATGATCCCCGATTCGCCAACTCCAGCGGAATACGGTTACGACACCTACAACGCCTTCAATTGTTCTGGTGAACAGATGCCATATCACGAGGATTCTCTAAATGCCATCCGTTTTATCCGGGACAGCCACCAAAAGAAAAAACCGTTTTTTATCAACCTCTGGATTCACGAACCGCATACTCCGTTTCACACGCTTCCCAAGTACCGCTGGCGTTTTCGGGACCTGGAAGAAAATGACAATATTTATGCGTCAGTCCTGTCCCATGCGGATGACCGCATCGGACAGGTCCTTGACGAACTCGACAAGTTGAAACTCGCCGAAAATACACTGGTAATATTCAGCTCTGACAACGGACCGGCCCGGGCCGCGAGGCCCACCGAATTGCAGTTGATGCATGACACGGCTACCGGGGCAGGATTTGGAATCGCAGCTGCGAAAGGAAAAACGGGTGGTCGCAAAGGTTACAAGGCTTCCCTGTTTGAAGGCGGTATTGGGGTTCCCTTTCTCGTTCGTTGGCCAGGCAAGGTTCCCGCCGGAAAGGTTGACAGGTCTACGATGATTTCCGCCGTCGATCTTCTTCCTACTTTTTGTGAGCTTGCCGGTGCACGGATGCCGGGTGGGTACCAACCTGATGGAACCAGCCAGGTCCCTGCACTTTTGGGAAAATCAGCGCCCACCCGAACCAAGCCTTTGTTCTGGAAAATGCAGGCGACGTGGCCTCCGCGTGCCGACAGACCCGACCACTGGGTGTCCTGGGCGATACTCGATCAAAAATGGAAATTGGTTACCAATGGGAACGGGAGTTATTTCGAACTTTACGACATGGTAGCTGACCCTTTCGAGAAAACCGATTTGAAGGAAGCTCACCCCGAATTGGTCAAACCCTTGCTGGATCAACTGCAGGAATGGAAAAAAACACTCCCTGAGAAACCAGTGGGCAAAGTTTTTTCATCTCTGAGAAAAGACTCCAGTTCCGGCAATAAAAATTAAATCCCAAAAATCGCCAGGCATTTAGAATCGTCCACTCTTTTTGAACGATCGGCTTACCGAATTCTCTCAAACAGGTAAAACGTCATCGCTCAACACGTGTCCCTTTTCACAATCGGGATGGATTATATTGTTGGGGAATGAACTGGAAAAAGGATTCTCCAGGGCTTTTCGACTCACCAAATCCTTTCACCCGGAACGCCAGGGGTTCCTTTCCGCTCGCCTTGGACTGGTCGGGTTCCTGACGCCGGATACGGTTCCCATTTCATCAACAGGTTTCGAGTGAATCCAAAAACGAAACAAATGGCACCCTTTCACGATCTTCCCTGTCAGCTTTCACACACTCAACCTGCATCCTTACTGCAAACGTTTCCTTTTTTGCTGATCCTTTTTGCATGTTCGGCGGTAAGTCTGAACGCCCTCCAGGCTGACGTGCCCCCGGAAAAAGGAAAATGGAATGTTCTGTTTATCGCTGTTGACGACCTGAGACCGGAACTTGGCTGTTACGGCAACAAGGTTGTGAAATCTCCCAATATTGACCGATTGGCAAGACGCAGCCTTTTGCTGGAACGCGCTTATTGCCAACAGGCGGTTTGCAGTCCCTCCAGGCTTTCCATGCTGACAGGGCGGCGGCCGGACGCGATTGGTGTCTGGGACCTGAAAACACATTTTCGCGAAAAAATGCCCAATGCGATCACTCTTCCGCAACATTTCAAAAATTACGGTTACCGAACGAGAAGCGTCGGCAAAATATTTCACGGGAGCGGAAAACCGAGCCAGGATCCACCCTCCTGGTCCGATCCACCTTTGCTTGACCAGGTGCGTGATCCACGGCTTCGTTATGCCCTGAAAAGCAACCTCTCAGGAAAAGGGCTGAAACGATCTGCAACTGAGTCTGCGGGTGTCCCGGATTCCACCTATGTTGACGGGGTGGTCTGCCGGGAAGCGTTGAAAATGCTCGACCAGATGAAAAACCGGGAGCAACCCTTCTTCCTGGCTGTCGGTTTCCGAAAACCGCACCTGCCGTTCTGCGCTCCCAAAAAGTACTGGGACCTCTACGATCCCAATCAAATACCGGCAATCAGAAACCCCTCCCATCCTGATGGCGCACCGGAATGGGCAATCCGCAGCTGGATGGAGCTGGAAGGCTACACGGACATTCCCAAAAACGGAAAACTTTCCAGGGAAAAACAACGGGAGCTGCGGCACGGTTACCATGCCTGTGTCAGTTACATCGACCACCTGGTTGGCCGACTGCTGGGCCGACTCGAAGACCTTCATTTAAGCCGGAAAACAGTGGTTATCCTGTGGGGAGATCATGGATTTCACCTCGGAGAACAGGGACTCTGGACCAAGGCAAACAACTATGAACTGTCCACACGGGTTCCACTGTTAATTTCCATTCCGGGGCAGACCGACGACGGAATCCGCTCTTCATCACTTGTGGAACTGCTGGATGTTTACCCCACACTTACCGATATTTGCGGCCTTCCCGGTACCCCTGGACTGCAGGGAACCAGCCTGATTCCCCTGGTCACGAATCCCGAAAAGAACGTCAAATCTGCAGTCGTCAGCCAGTTTCCACGATCCTTGTCCGGCAACCGACACCGTGGCGAAGGAGATATCATGGGGTACGCACTCCGAACGGAGCATTTTCGGTATGTTCAATGGATCGATCAGAAAAAGGACACGCTTCTGGCAGAGGAACTTTACGACCATCGCACAGACAGCGGAGAAATGAAAAACCTCTTGTCGCAAACCGGGAAACACCGGGAGATAGAACGTCTTCGCAACCTCCTGAGGGAAACCCTCAACCGGTAGGTGAGTCGCGACGCCATCCTGCAACGCCAGGGAAAACGCAATGCGCCGGTTAGCCTCGGAAAAAGACCTTTTCTTTTTTCATTCAGTAAAAATGCCATGACACATGATTTGAGCAGAAAGAAAAGCAGGTGGCTTTCCTGCCTGCTTTTTGCCGTTTGGCTGGTGATCGGAAAGCAGGTGGGAATGAACCCGACCTGTTTCGCCAAAGACGACCGACCCAATGTTCTTTTCCTGGCTGTGGATGACATGAATGACTGGATCGGTTGTCTCGGCGGTTACGGCGGAGTCGTCCACACGCCCAACATTGATCGGCTTGCCGAAAGCGGCATGCTCTTTAACAACGCCCATTGTGTTTCACCCAAGTGTGCGCCTTCCCGGGCGGCACTGTTGACCGGTTTACGCCCCTCGACGACCGGTCTTTACGACAACGGCCATTGGTGGCTTCCCAATTTGGAAAAAGCCCACTCCTTGCCCCTGCATTTTCGTAATAACGGCTACCAGGTCGTCGGAGCGGGGAAAATCTTTCACCACACTGCCGGCAATCACCCACCCAATCAGTGGGACCGGTTTCAGCGAATTGAATTCCGCGAGGATCCCTGGTTCCGGGGCAACCGCCTGAATTATCCCTGGTCCCGGCACAGCACCTTCCCCGGGAAATTCCCATTCAGTGGTGTAAACGGCCTTGGACACGAAAACGACTGGGGTTCGCTGGATATACCGGACTCCGATTACGACGACGAATTAACCGTTCGCTTTACAATCGATTTCCTCGAACGAATGGCAATCTCCAGGAAAAAGGGCAAACACGAAAAACCTTTTTTCCTGGCCTGTGGTCTTTTTCGGCCCCACCTCCCCTGGTACGTACCCCAGCGATTTTTTAATCAGTACCCCCTGGAAAAAATCCTCCTTCCGCAGGTTCAAGGGGATGACCTGGAAGATCTGCCAACGACAGGACTTCAATTGGCGGCGGATCGGCGCAGTGACTTTGACCGGATCCGGAATCAAGGCTCTTGGAAAAATGCCATCCAGGCCTACCTTGCCAGTATCAGCTGCGCAGACGATCGCCTGGGACGTGTGCTCAAAGCTCTCCGGCAAAGTGGTCTGGAAAGAGAAACCCTTGTTGTTCTCTGGTCCGACCACGGTTGGCACCTTGGCGAAAAACAGCATTGGCACAAAAGCACTCTCTGGGAGGAATCTACCCGCGTCCCCCTGGTCATTCGGTTGCCCGATGCCAAACCGGGAACCTGTCGCAGGCCTGTGAGCCTGTTGGACCTTTTTCCCACACTGGTTTCTTTGTGCCGCCTGCAGAATCCACCACAGAAGCTGGACGGCCACTCACTCAAAAACCTTGTGCTGGACCCAAATTCCTCCTGGGCATTCCCTGCCCTGACGGAGTTCCGCAAAGGGAACGCAGCTGTCCGCGACCAACGATTTCGCTACATTCGTTACCAGAATGGCGGTGAGGAATTGTATGACCACCTGAAGGATCCCCACGAGTTCGACAATCTTGCGGACGATCCCGCATACAGAAAGAAAAGGAAGGAACTTTCCCGTTGGATTCCGGAGAAATGGGCTCCGCCGGCGGCAGGCAAAAAAGCATTCCATTTTGATCCGGGCGAATTCACCTGGGTCCACCGAAAATCGGGGCGAGTGGTCCGGGGAAAATAGCCAAAAGGCCATCGAAATCCCGGGAGAGAATTAATTTGCCGAAAGTCCTTTGTCTCTCTGCTGGCCGGACAAGCACCCTTGCATCAATGGTTTCAGTATCGATCCTGTTTTAAACTGTCTTCAAACGGTTTCGCCATCCTTTCAATCTTCATCGGAGTTTCTCCTGGATGAACCCTTTTGTTTTTTTTAAAGCACCCTGGCAGCTAAAAAGCCACGGGAGGCGGCCGCCGGTTTTCCTGGTTGCCGAGAGAACCTCCTGGCTGGTACTGATTTTCGCCGCAGTGTCGATATTTCCCCTGACTGCCCGGACCATGGCCGGAC
>JAYZFP010000032.1:0-42148 GCA_036336715.1 Planctomycetota bacterium | reverse complement strand
GCCCCGCACGATACGAATGGCCCTCTGGGCGTCCATTAATGGATAAGGGTGTCCGTATCCTTTTCCGCGGTGCCGGTAATTGCAAATAAAGGCGTGGATTCCATTTCGGTTCAACCAGGCCGCGATTTCATGCCCCTCATGTGACATGGCCAAACCGCCGTAACCACCTCCTGGGCAGATCACCACGGCTGGACGATTTTCCCTGCCTTCCAGCAGGTAGGGAATCAGTGTCGGGATATCCGCTGCGGTGTTTCCTTTTGCACCCGGGGCGCCGTTTGGCCAGAGCGGAACCGGTTCCAAGTCCCTTGGCGGGTTAGCTGGCTGCAGCGAAATTGAAAGCAACAGGGTGACGTGAATGGCCAGCATGGGGGCCTCCGGAGGAAAAGCAGTGTCTCTTTCGGCGATCCGGCGGACAGGCGTCCTGCAGGCAGCACAGGGGAATCCAAAAGATGACTGCGAGTATGAATGCCCCGGGGATCAGCAGTCAACCATGCTTTTGCCGGTTAAATGAAAAACCGGTCTTTGAGAGCCGGTTTCCAGGACGCATTGGCAGTCCGCTTGGATTTCGGGAAATCCGTTACTGGCCGCCGGTAGACCCCGAAATGGACCCCGCGACGGTCTGGAGCGACGGGGATGGCTGGTTCGACAAAAAGGTATCTCGAAGTGTTGCTTTTTCGGTCGCGTTGAGATGATGCGGTAGGTAGAAGGTTGTCGAAACCCCTGGCCGGTGTCCGGGGAAAGAGTATTGTGCCAGCAATTCGGATAACTGTTTTTGGCGAGCCTTGTCCACCTTGGGGTCGAGCGTGGATGCAATGAAAATATCCAGTGGCTTTTGTTGTGCCAGGTATTCTCTCAGGCGTGTCCGCCCCACGTTGTTCAGTTTGTGTGTGGCAGGGTCAAAGTGAACAGAATCCAGGATTCGATTGATGGTCGCACCCTTGGCAAACATGGGCGACAGGGTGCGCTGCACAGCCATCTGATCGGCTGTTGCGAAGGGTTGGGGAAAGGCATTGTTCCGCTGACAATCCAGGTTGAATTGAGTGCGGAATTCTCCGTACCACTTTTTGATTCCCTGAAAAGGGTTTTGGCCGAAAGACTGGTTGCCGCCTGCCAATACCAGAGCGAATGCCAATAAAGTGTTTCTTATTCTGCCAGGCATCTGCATCATTCCATTCCGTGGAGTTTGATTTTCAGGTGAAATCGTCAGTTCGCGACTGAATCAGGATTTACCTGAATTTTTATCGGACAACCGGGGCATCGATTCCAATTCGAACTCCGTGAATTAGATTTGTCCTGTTAGGCAAGCTTTTACCTTTGGAATGCTGGTAGCATCTCGTTGATCATCGTGATGGCAGCGGGACCTACCAGAACCACGAAAATCCCGGGAAAAATGAAAACCACCAGGGGAAAGATCAGTTTGACAGCCGTTTTTGCCGCCTTTTCTTCCGCGATTTGCCGGCGTTTGGTTAGCATGGAATCACTTTGAACCCGGAGCGCCTGGGCGATGCTGGATCCGAATCGATCCGCCTGGATGATAATGGATGCGAGTGATTTGAGATCGTCGACTCCATTTCGTTCGCCCAATTCCTGCAGGACTTCCCCACGGTCCCGGCCCATTTGCAGTTGTTTGTTGCAGATGTCGAATTCTGACGCGATTACCTTGTGGGACTTTTCCATTTCCTCAGCGACTTTTCTCATCGCCTGGTCGAGTGCCAGTCCGGCCTCCACGCAAACCACCATCAGATCGAGAGCATCCGGCAGGGCGAGGAATAATTTCTGTTTACGCGAGGATGCCATGAAGCCAAGAATCACATCGGGGACAAACATGAACATTCCGCCCATTCCGACTGATTGGATGATGGTCATTGTGTCGAACTGCCCGCGGACCAGGAGAACGCCTCCACCAAATGCCAGTCCGGCCAGTGAGGAAATCATCTTGATGGTCAGGAAAATCGGGATGGCGTTTTCTGCACGGTAACCCGCGTAGGATAGCTTTTCCTTGAGCTTGTTGGCATCCTTTTCGTTTTGGGGTTCCAGAGCCTTGGAAAAGGTTGGGCTTGCTTTTTCGAGCAGGTTGGTGAGGGACATTCCCTTTTTGTCATCCAGCAAATCCGCATTGGAACGCTGTTGGCTGAGAACATTCAACCTTTTTTCCGTCTTGGTGGACCGCGACGAAAAGAGATCCACGATGACCCAGATGCCGACGGCGACGGCGCCAAAAATTGCGAATGGCAGTATCTGGGAAAAATCTATTTCGGCCAAAATGAACATTTTTATCTACACTTTGATATCGATGATTTTTTTGATGACATATGCCCCGATCATTTGCATCACGATCGCACCCACGAGCATTTTCTGGCCCAACGGGTCTTCAAACAACATCATGACATAGTCATAGTTGAGGCGAAGCATGGTGACAAACAGGACGGGCGGAAGTGCCAGCAGGACAATTCCGGACAATCGGCCTTCACCGGTCAATGCGGCGATCTGCCCAAAAATCTGGAAGCGTTCCCGGATCAGCCGGCCGATCTTGTCGAGGATTTCCGAAAGATCACCACCTGTCGTTCTTTGCAGAATAATTGCGGTTACGAAAAAGCGGAGATCGACGTTGGGAACCCTTTCCGTCATTTCTTCAAGAGATTCCTCGAGTGGGATTCCGAGGTTCTGTTCCTCATAGCATCTTGCGAATTCCGGTCCGAGTGGGGCGTCCATCTGCTCGGCAACCAGTTGGATTCCGGCTGGAAGGCTGTGCCCGGCCCGCAGGGCCCGTGAAATCAATTCCAGTGTTTCGGGGAGTTGCTCAGAGAATTTCTTGAGCCTGCGGCTTCTCATCCAGAAGACATAAAGCAGAGGGAGGGCGGCAAAAACGATTGCCACCAGTGGGACAAGGGCCTTGAATGGGGAGAGGAGTACCGTGACCAAACCCGTGGAAAAACCAAGGCCGATCATCATGAAAATGATCTTCTGGGGTGTGATGTTCAGGCCTGCCTGATCAATGACCGTTTGCAGATTCATGAATCTGGCAGCAAACTCATCCATTTTTCCTGGAAGGTTGTCCAGCGGTTTGGAGAGAATGTTGTCGTCATCATTGTCAAAAAGGTTCGATCCTGTTCCCCTGCCGGTAATATTTTTCAACCGGTTTTCGACGTTGGTCTCTTCACCTCCACGGAATGAAAGAGCTACTGCTCCGACCAGTGTGGCGACACAGACAAAAGCGGCGATGATGATGAAAATAGTTGACATTTGTTTATCTGTTGGATTGGCGGGCGCTGTTTCCTGCTTCCTGTTTCGGTGAAAGCTGCAGGGAAAGGGAATTCAGGATCAGCACTCCATCATGATTCTTTCCCGAAAAGTGGATGCCGGAAGTCGAACACCGGCAGCTTCGAGCCGGTCCATAAACTTGGGCCGGACACCCGTCGAGATAAAGCGGCCTTTTGCTTTTCCGTCCTCGGCAATTCCGGTCTGCTCGAATTTGAAAATATCCTGCATGACCACCGTGTCCTGCTCCATTCCGGTGACTTCAGTGATGTAGGTGACCTTTCGGGGCCCTCCCTGCAGGCGGTTGGCCTGCACGATCAGGTGAACTGCACTGGATATCTGTTGACGCATGGCGCGAACCGGCAATTCGTAACCGGACATCATGATCATGGTTTCCAGTCGGGCCAGGCAGTCCCGGGGAGTGTTCGCGTGGGTCGTGGTCAGCGAGCCGTCGTGCCCTGTATTCATTGCCTGCAGCATGTCCAGCGTTTCCGGTCCACGACACTCGCCGATAATGATTCGCTCTGGCCGCATTCGCAGGGCATTCTTAACCAGGTCAGTCGCTGAGACGGAGCCCTTTCCCTCGATATTGGCGGCCCGTGTTTCCAGCCGGACGACGTGATCCTGTTGCAATTGGAGCTCGGCAGCGTCCTCAATGGTGACAATCCGATCCTTGTTTCCGATAAAACTGGAAAGAGTGTTCAGCAGGGTGGTTTTACCGGAACCGGTACCGCCGGAAATGATGATATTCAACCTGGCCTTCATGGCTCCTTCAAGGAGCATCACCATTTCGGGTGTGAATGCCTTGTATTTCAGCAGGTCTTCAAGCTTCAGTGGATTGCTGCCAAATCGCCTGATGGAAACAGCGGCGCCATCAAGAGCAAGAGGCGGAATGATTGCGTTGAAACGTGAACCGTCCGCCATCCTGGCATCTACCATGGGGCAGGTTTCATCGACGCGACGACCGACCTTGGAGACGATGCGATCAATAATCTGCAGAAGGTGCTGGTTGTCACGGAATTCGACGGCAGACTTTTCCATCTGGCCTCCGCGCTCACAATAGATGTTCTTGGGACCGTTGATCAGAATATCACTGACCGACGGATCCTTGAGGATCAATTCCAGAGGACCCAGACCCAGAACTTCGTCAAGCACTTCGTCAACCAGGCGGTCGCGTTCGGTTCGGTTTAAAAATGTGTTTTCGGCGTCGCAAAGATGTTCGACAACCACCCGGATTTCCTTGCGGAATCGTGCTCCCTCAAGGTCACCCACCTTGGTCAGGTCGAGTTTGTCGATCAATTTAGTGTGGAGTGTACGCTTCAGGTCCTCGAATTCCTCGGCTTTTGATTTTTGGCTTGCTCCCTTTGTCAGGATGTTGGTTCCAGCCATTTGGTTTCCTCAGGAAATTTACCCACTCAACAAATGTTTTCCCGCACCTGTATCGGTCTGCAGGGAATCGCTTCCGAAAAGTAGGTCAGAATTCACCTCTTTGAAAACACATTTCCGACAATTGGATTTTGCCCAAAAGATAAATTGGCAAAAAGCGAATATTCGGGATAACCGCTACAAATGGACTTTGGGAAACCTGTGGCAGCAGGATCTCCTCTGATATACTCCTAATTCGAACAGGAATTCCCTGTGACTGGAGAACGATTGCTGACGCAATATTACCGGGAGGCTGCTGAATGACAGAAAATGCGATTGAAGCTATTGATCTGCGGAAAACCTATTCCGACAGTTGGTTCCGGTCCAATCGTTATACGGCTTTGAAAGGGGTCAGTTTTGCGGTTCCCCGGGGGGAGATCTTTGGACTGCTGGGGCCCAACGGGGCCGGGAAAACCACCTTTGTCAAAATCATGCTGGGTATCGTCGCCAGGAGCGGTGGAGATGCCAACGTCATGGGGGCCGATGCCGGAAGCCAATCGGCAAGGCTGCGAATCGGTTACCTGCCGGAAAACCTTCGAATGCGGAGACATCATACGGCGAATACGGCGCTTGAGTTCTACGGAGGACTGAACGGGTTGTCCGTTTCCGAGGTCCGAAAAAGACGGGGTGACCTGCTGAAAAAAGTGGGGCTTGAATCCTGGGCGGATGCAGGGATTAAAAAATATTCCAAGGGAATGCTGCAGAGACTCGGGTTGGCCCAGGCGATCCTGCACGATCCCGACCTTTTGATTCTCGATGAGCCGACTGATGGATTGGATCCGCAGGCCCGGGCAGATGTCAGGGAAATCATGCTGCAGCTTAAAAACGAAGGGAAAACCATCTTCGTCAACAGCCACATTCTTCAGGAGGTGGAGCTTGTTTGCGACAGTGTCGCCATTCTTGACCTGGGCGTCCTGAAGTACTGTGGTTCGGTAGAAAACATTGGGAACTTTATTTCCAGCCAGTCCGGGATGAGAACCGGATCAGGAATCACTTTCTGGCTCGATTGTGATGAGGCGAAGCTCCGTGCGACCCTGGAGGTTTCTCCGACGGAAACGGTTACGCCGCGAGGGGAGGGCCGGGTCGAGTATTTTACCGACCGTCTGGATGTTCAATTTGTCAATGAGTGCATTGACCGTTTGAGGGCAAACGATGTCCGGATTATTGAAATTTCCCAGAAGCATGTTTCGTTGGAACAGGCCTTTTTGGCTATTCTCTCGAAAGAAAGTCCAAGCAACGGAGGTAATCAATCATGAGACCCTATCTTGCCATCATCAAGGACTCCTTCCGGGAGGCCTTTGTTTCGCGGGTCCTGTGGATCGTGTTGATTCTGCTTGCCCTGGTGCTGCTCCTGGTCTTTCCATTGAGCTACAGTTTTTCTCTGACAACCGAGATCTCCCGGTCTGACATGGTCAACCCGGATGAACTGTTCAAGAATATTGCGACTGAAATCCGCAACGAGTCAGAAGGAAATCCGCCAGATGATGAAGTCCTGGCGGAAATTGTTGCCCTCGGTGAAGAGGGCATCAAGAAGGAAATCCTGGAATTGGCCGATAAGCAGGAGGCAGGGGGCGTAGGCGAAGACGGGAACAAGAAGCCTCAGGGTGGAGAACCGAAAAATGAAAAACCGGAAGCCGGCCAGAATCCGGGAAGGGTTCAGGCTGACGGCGGGCAGAAGGAAGATCCGGAAAAGGTATCCGGCAGGCGTGGGTTTCGGGAACGAATGATGGCCGCGCAGGATCGAAGCGATCTGCTGGTCCGGTTTGTGAATGACCTGATTAGCGAACGCGATCTTTCCGGTGTCAAATTGCTGGATGGACAGATGTTGTTTCCGGAAACCAGGGCCCTGATGGAAAGCTCGGAGCTGGAGTCGATCGAAAAACAACGTCTGAATCGGCTGATTATTGAGCAGGCTTTGGAAGATGCCGTTCGAAGTGGTCCCGCCACGTCGATCGTTTTTTCTTATCTGGGAATGGAGATTCCGGGGAAATTTCCGATTGAAAAGGAAAGGCTGTTTTACATTGTTCGCGCCTTTATCAAATATGTTTTGAATTTCGTATTCAATACGGTCGGGATTTTGATGGCCCTGATCATTACCTCCAACATCATCCCGCAGACCTTTGATCCGGGCTCGCTGAACCTACTTCTCAGCAAACCCATTTCCCGCTGGAAACTTTTTGTGGCACAATTTCTCGGCGGCTGTGCGTTTATTACCCTGACAATGTCCTTTTTCTTCATGGGTGTCTGGTTTTACCTGGGCACGCGACTTGGTTACTGGAATATCCGCCTTCTGTTCTATATTCCTTCTTTCATTGGCATTTTTGCCATCTACTACTCCGCTTCGGCTGTGGCGGGGTTGATTTGGCGCAGTTCCATCGTATCAGTAGTTGCCGGGTCCGGATTATGGGTTCTGACCTTTGGCATGTACCTGGTGAACACCTTTTGTGAAACCTCGTTCAACAGTGTTGCTTTTCGCGAGATGGATGTTTCCGGTGGTCAGCAATTTGTGTCCTACATACCGGATCACCCAACCCGTTTAAGTCTCTGGAATCAGGAGACAGGGGACTGGGAAGATTATTCGAGGGGAGTGGACAGCGAGTTGGGACTGGTGCTGGGGCCCCTGTACGACAGCCATTCCAACCATGTTTTTGGTGGCAGGCAGGAACTTGTCATGAATCCGCTGGGATTCCCAGCCGGTGGAAAAATCGAGTTGCTGGCCCGTGAGTTGGGTGTCAAGGATGGAGAATTCAGGTTGGTGGAACTCGGCCTGAATTCGGTCAAGGAAATCTATCGGCGCCGGGACGGCCGATTGCTTTTACTTGCCAGCGGGCGTCTTCACCTGCTGGAGCTGCGAAGCGATCCGGAAAACGGCAAGGACGGCGAAAAGGAGCCGCCAAACGAGAATGCGGCAGATCAGGAGCCGCCTGGCAATGATGCCGTGATGGCAGAGTCGGATGCCGAAAAAGGGGACCGCATGAACCGGCTGTTCCGTGCCAGGAGCCTGGGACCAAAGCGTTCCATACGGACCGGCGGGAACAACACGGCGGTTGCCTTCAATCCGATGACCAGTCAATTGGCGGTGCTCAAACGGGGCAAGCTGAGTATTTATTCCCCCGGAAAGGATGGCATGTATGAATTGGTTTCCGAAAAGGAATTCGATGAATTTCGAAATGGGAATTTGTCCATCGGTTTTAACGCTGACAAGCTACTCACGTTCCATGCCAAAGCGGGATTGATGGCGATTGACACCGGTTCCATGGAGATCATCAGGAAATTCGGTGAAAAGACTCGTTACCTTCCCCTCTCGATTCAGACGTCAAATGACGGCAAGTGGATCACATTCCTTCGAAGGAACGAGACTGTATGGAATTACTCCCTGCAGACCGGTGATCTTGCACGATTGGGGACGTCCAGGGACGTCAAGGCAATCACGTTCGATGATTCGGGCAGGTTGCACCTTGGGGACCGTTGGTTGAGATTGTACGAAATTGATATGTCCAACGAATCGGTGGTCGCGACAAGCCAGGGAAAGCTGACCGCTTTTCAGTCCACCTATAAAGGAATTATTTATCCCCTTTATTTTATCTTTCCCAAGTGTGGTGAATTGAATTACACGGTTGAATACCTGATTACCGGTAATGATACTGCGGACACAATTGGGACCACCATTCTCAAGCTGTTCAATTTCGACAGAATGCTTCCGGTTCCGCTGGAAACTTATAATCTTGAACCCTGGCCCCAGGTCTGGAACGCATTGGCCTTTATCATCGTGATGCTGGCGATAGGGTGCGTCATTATCGAAAGAACGGATTACTAGCGAGGCTGGGGAGATTGCGGACCCGGCCAATCGCCGGGTCTGGCAGATACGCTCCAGGTGGTTGCGATGCACCCGCGAGTCATTCCGGATCCCGGTTTTTCAAGGTTTGGCGAAAAAAGGAATCTGCAGTTTCGATGGTCTGATCAAACCATTGCTGCTTTCCAAGGAACCCGTGGGGGGCGCCCTTCAGTACCGTCAGTCCCCCGTCAATGCGAAGCGCTTTTTGCTTGCGACGAAAGGCTGCTGCCTGTGTGCTCGGGTCGTCCTTTTCACCTGTGATCAGCCAGGTGGGTGGATCCAATTTGTCCAGGTGGGTCAAGGGTGAGGCCAAACGGTAGATCTCAGGTTGATCTGTTTGGGAACCACCGAGGAATTGCCGCCAGATCGTTCCCCTTTCCGGCTGTCGTGAAACATCGGCAGTTCGCTGCGAGAGCAGGTCGGTTTGGGCGCCCATTGGAATGGCGGCCTGGATGGCACTGCTGAACTCAGGGTGCCCGCCCGCTCCTTCCAGTTCGATGACACCCGCCGACGTGGCCAGGAGTGCCGTAAGGTGCCCGCCTGCAGACAGGCCAATCGCGCCGATTTGATTTGAATCGATTCCATATTTGTCGGCGTTGGCCCTCAGGAATCTTACCGCTGCCTTGCAATCATGAAGGGCGGCCGGAAAAGGGGCCTCTCCACTGAGTCGGTAGGAGATGGTTGCGGCCACGTAGCCACGGGATGCGATCGCCTGTGCCAGCGGGGCGTGGCTCGCCCGGTTTCCCTTGGCCCAACCTCCACCGTGGATGCAGAGGATGGCCGGCAAGGGGCCCCAGGCCGTCCGGGGACGAAAGAGATCCATCTCCAGCGATCGGTTCCCATACCGGGCGTACGTCACTCCCGGGCTGGCATTCAATGATTCACGTGTTGCTGCGGAAAGCCTGGTGCGACCGTCCGGCCTGCCCGGGATGATCTGGTCACCTCCCGGCCGGGCATCCAATCGCATTTCTTCCTGGAAAAGGATGGCCATGCCCCGCAATTTCCTGATCATTTCCGGTTTTCGGAGCGGTTTTTTTTCTCCGGGGTCCTGCGAAAGATCGTAGAGTAACAGCCCGGGATTCAGGTTCAGTTTCCAATTTTTCCAGCGGACAGCGGCCAGGGAGCCTTGGGATCCGTGATAGAAAAACGCGTCATTGTATTCATGGCGTTTGACCAGCTCTTTCCACTCGCCGGGTGGATCCCAGCGACGGCGGAATGGGATGTCGGCATTGAGGGACTTCCTGAGTCCCGGCCCGGGAACAAATTCGGTTTCTCCTTTGAGGAGTGGACTGATGTCACGGCCGTCGATAATTCGCTGCTCGGGGACCCGGATTCCGGCGAAGGTTGAAAGGGTCGGAAACCAGTCCATGGCCCGCACCACGGCTGATGACGTTTTGCCAGAGCGGATTCCCAGCCCGGGACCCCAGGCGATTGCGGGTACGCGGATTCCGGCCTCATAGGTGGTGAGTTTGTTGCCGCGAAGGTTTTGTCCGGCTGTTCGTCCGGGGCCTCTGCCATTGTCGGAGACGTAAAAAACCAGTGTCCGCTGATCGATTTTCAAAGAACGGAGAGAATCCAGTAGACGACCGACGTGGTGGTCCATTTCCTGGATGGCATCTCCGTATTCACCCCACTTGGATGTGCCCCGGAACTCTTTGCCAACGCCGAGAGGCCTGTGCAGCATCGTGTGGGGCAGGTAGAGAAAAAACGGCTGGTCCCGATTCTGTTCCATAAAGCGGATTGCTTCATCGGTATAAATCCGGGTCAATTCGGCTGGATCAGCCGGACGGCGGATGACCTGGTTGTTCCGCATCAGGGGAACACCTCCCTTTTCTTCAAAATAGACGGTTTCCACCGGATCCAAATTGTGGAGCAGGCCAAAGTAATGATCAAATCCCTGGGCAGCGGGAAGAAAAGGAGGATGGAAGCCGAGGTGCCATTTGCCGATGCAGGCCGTCCGGTATCCATTTTTTTTCAGCAGCTCGGCAACCGTCAGTTCGTCCGGGTGGATGCCGGATTTTGAATCAGCACGGTGGACCCAGATGTGATTCCCGACTCGCCGAGGGTAGCAGCCTGTCAATAACCCGGCCCGCGACGGGCTGCAGATGGGGGCTGCGGCATAGTAATCGGTGAAACGGACTCCCTCGTTTGCCAAGGCATCGATTCTCGGCGTTTTCACTTCGGTGGCTCCGTAACAGCCCAGGTCATAATAACCCTGGTCGTCAACGAGAATGAAAATCATGTTGGGAGGTTGCTGCTCGGCTGAAGTTGTTGGAAGACTGACAAACAGGGCCAGGATCCAGGTAGCTGGCAGAAATCGAAGTGTATTCGGAAGCATGGGAAAAGGGCTCTTGGATGCGTTCGAAGGTTCCAGGGTTTACATGATAACCAAAATCACAAACATCAAATCGCGTCTCTGCCAGGGTAAACCCACAGCAGTGAGGGGGAAACGGCCAGCAAGAGTCTTCTCGTGGTCGGCCCAGGGCAAATGACGGAGGGCTGGTTTCAGTTTCGGGTTTTTATTTCGTACAGGTCGTAAAGGGAAAAAAGTGCTTCGCGAAGGTTGGGCTGGTACTGGTGGTAGACGCGATCAATTTCGTCTCCTTTCAACTGGATTGGACGATTCCGCATCAGATCACTGACGATCTGTCGAAAGGTGTCCAGGCGGGGTTTCAAGTCAATCAGCCTCGGCAGGCCTACGGACTGGTGGCAGGTTGCCAACATTCCCACCCCAAGTTTGGCGGTCCGATCCAGGATCTGTTTTTGCTGCCTGCCAGAAAGTTGTTCGAGCCCATCGATGATCAACATTTCCGGCCGGATCCCACCCGGGACGGACGTCAGTTCCCTGAGGACCTCTGCGTATTGCTGCCGCGGGGAATCACCGGAACGAATGATCACCGTCGTGGCCTCCGGCAGTGCACGTGTCAGCAGGTTCTGGACAAGAGTCGACTTGCCTACGCCATGGGGGCCTGTGATCTCGCCCCGCCAGTTGTGTTTTTCCAGACGGTCCACGAGTGAGTCAAGGGTCTCCGGTGCCTCCAGACGAAACGGCAGGGCGCCCGGTTTTACATACCGGGTGGAGAACGGATTGAGTCCGGTGGGCTCAGGCATCACGATCCTGCCTGGGAGGAATCAAGATACTTTCCGGTCAGGCTCGCTGGTTCCTTTGCCAATTCCGCCGGGGTTCCGCAGGCCACGATGTTACCCCCTGCCGTTCCGCCTCCCGGTCCAAAATCGACCAGGTAGTCGGCTTGCCGAATAAACTCCGGGTTGTGCTCAACGACCAGGACGGAATGCCCCTGTTGGACAAGGCCCTTCAATACCCGGACCAGCCGGTGGACGTCGACCAGGTGGAGGCCGCAAGTGGGTTCGTCGAGCACAAACAGGGTGGTACCCTGGCTGGGCGAAGCCAGCTGGGCGGAAATCTTCAGTCGTTGCGCTTCGCCGCCCGAAAGGGAGGGGGCGGGCTGTCCAAGCTTCAGGTAGCCCAAACCGGCCTGTTCCAGGGCCACCAGGTACTTGCTGACCCGTTCGATGTTTTCGAAAACCGGGAGTGCCTGCTCTACCCGTAACTCCAGCACGTCAGCAAGTGTCTGTCCTTTGAAGGTCACCTCCAGTGTGGAGGGGGTGTATCGTTTTCCCTCGCAGGCATCGCAAGTGACGAACATGTCCGGCAGAAAGCTCATTTCTATTTTGACTTGTCCCTGTCCTCCACATTTGGAACAGCTTCCTTCACGGTTGTTGAAGCTGAATCGGGAGGCGGTGTAGCCTCGTTGACGTGCCAGTTGGGTGGCGGCGAAAATCTTGCGGATTTCATCAAACATCCCTGTAAAGGTGGCTGCGTTACTGCGGGGAGATCGACCGATCGGCTGTTGGTCAATTTCAATGACGCGGTCAATGGAATCGGCATTTTCAAGTGCAAGAAAAGGGCCCCCGGGACGATTCCAGCCAAGCATTCTTCGAATTGCAGGGACCAGCGTTCCATTGACCAGGGAACTTTTTCCCGAACCACTGACCCCCGTAACCGCGACCAGGCGGTTTTTCGGAAAACTGAAAAGATCTCCCCGGAGGTTGTGCAGAGTGGCTCCGCTCAGGTGGATCCAGTCCTCTTGCGGGGGAAGTTTCCGCTGGCGACTTTCAATGGTTTGTTTGCTTTTGAGAATGGTTTTTCCCGTCGTCGATTCCCCGCATTCCAGCAGCCCGGAATAGGGGCCCTGGTAAACAATTTGTCCACCGGCTGATCCGGCTCCCGGTCCGAGGTCAATAATGTGGTCGGCAATCTGCATGACGTCCGGATCGTGCTCAACAATGACAACCGTGTTTCCGAGCTGGTTCAGCTTCTTGATGGCAGCGATCAGCTTTTGGTTGTCATGGGGGTGCAGGCCACTGGAAGGTTCGTCCAGTACATAGCAGACATCCGTTAGCCGGTTTCCAATTCCGGTCGCCAGTCGGACCCGTTGGAATTCCCCACCACTGAGCGTATCGGCTCGTCGGGCCAGTGTCAGGTAGCCGGCCCCCACTTCCACCAGAAACTGGAGCCGGTTGCGGATTTCACCAATGACCGGGCTCGCGATCTTTCGGTTCTCTGCTGAAAGATCGTTTGGAAGGCTGTCGAAAAATTCGAGGCAGTCGAGAATGGAAAGGTTGACGATCTGATTGATATTCTTTCCACCCAGGAAAACATGGTTGGCTGCACGGCAGAGCCGGGACCCCTGGCATTGTTCGCATTGCCGGGGTCCACGGAAATTCTCCAGCTCCTTGAGCAGCTTGGCCTGTGTGGCGGTTGCAAATTCCTTTTCGAGTACCTTCTCCAATCCGATCCGGTCCCCAGTTCCCTCGAATACAAGTTGGGCGGTAGATTCGTCGAGGGGCGTTTGCAACTGTATTTTACATGCCTCCATCAGCGGTTCGAGCTCGGTCAGCCGCCTGGAGCGGTTGTCCTCAGGCAGAAGATTGAGGATTTTCAGATCTGCGAGCGCACGGGTTTCCTCAGCAAAAACCGCTTCAAAAAGGAACCGGTCGAGGGAGCCGACTCCTTCACAGGCAGGGCAAGCGCCAAAGGGGCTGTTGAAGCTGAAGGTTCTCGGCTCCACCTCCTCGTAGCTCTCGCCACACACAGGGCAGGAATAGAGCGTACTGTATGGAATTTCCTGCCACTGTTGGCTGTCCGGTTTGAGCACCAGAATCGAGATCTTTCCCTGCCCGGTTTTCAAAGCCTGGGAGACCGATTCAGACAACCTGTCTTCCATTCCCGGTTTGACGATCAGGCGATCAATTACGGCGTCGACGGTTTCCGTTCCGTCAAAGGCAGACAGGTCAAAGGAGTCCAGGTCTGACAATTTACCGCCGACGCGGGCGCGGAGAAAGCCATCTTTTCGAATTTCAGCCAGTCGGGATTCGAGGGTGCCCGTTCCGGGTAAAGGAGCAAGGAGAACCACCTTGGTCCGTTCGACCAGTCCGAGGATGGATGCTTCGATTTCGTCGCTCGAAGACTGCTCAATGGGTGTTTGGCAATTTGCACAGCAGACGATTCCGACTCGCGACATTAGGAGTCGGAGGTGATCAAGGATTTCTGAAACGGTCCCGACGGTGCTGCGGGGATTGGGTCTGCTTCGCTGCTGGTCAATGCAGATTACCGGCTGCAGCCCGGTAACGGATTCAACGGCCGGGCGAGCCATGTACCGGAGCGACTGGCGTGCCTGAATCGAGAGAGAATCCAGGAATTGCCTTTTGCCCTCTGCGAAGAGTGTGTCGAACGCGAAAGAGCTCTTGCCGCATCCACTGGGGCCGGTAAGAACCACGATATCGCCCTGCGGAATTCTGAGACTGATATTTTTCAGGTTGTTGGTGCGGATACCGCAGAACTCGATCGCTTCCGGGATGGATTCAGCTTCCGGCCCTTGTGTTGAATTCGAATCCGGCGGTGGGGTAGGCGGCAAGGGAGCTCGTTCGGTGTTGAATCGTTGTGTGAGGAAAAACCTATTCTGACATTTCCGTCGAATCGATGGTATCCGGATTGATAAACAGCGCCCGCTTCTGATCGGGGAGGGTGTAGTCAAAGCCACAATTCTTGAGAAAGTGATCCGACGAAGAGATGGCCATCAATTCCACCACATCGTGGTGATTGGCAAATCGGATACACTGCCGAACCAGGCGTTTTCCAACGCCCTGTCCCTGGCAGTCCGGCGAAACCGCGAGGCAGAGAATTTCCGCCAGTTTGCGGGAATAGATTTCCACTGCCGCAAAACCAACCGTTTCCGTTTCACCGCGAATCGCGACGAATCCGTTGGAAACCAGCATCCTGATTTCTTCAGGGTTCCGCTTCAGAAGTTGACCGGAGTCTACAAAAGGGACACAGAGTTGATAAATCGATTCCGTGTCGGCCTCCGTGGCGGGCCGGATTTCAATGGAGTCATTCAAGCTCTAGTCCTCGCAGCAGTATCTTTGGAGGAACTTGGAGAACATCTGGGTTCCCAGCGATAGTTGTTCAATGGCAATCCACTCGTTGAAGGTGTGAGCCTGGGCAATGTTCCCGGGGCCGAAAATGATTTTGTTTTTTACGTCCTTGAATGCGCCACCATCGGTCCCGTAGGAAACCGTTCTCGCCTTTCGTTTCCTGCTGAGTTCCAGTGCAGATTCAACGAATTCACTTTTCGGATCGGTCAGCACCGGTTCCCCGTAGTAGTTTTTTCGCATCAGCAGTCCCTGTTCGGCGACTTTTTTTTCCAGTCTCTGGAGCAAAGGTTCAAAGTCTACCGAGGGCATCGGTCGGAAATAGATCGTACAACGGCTTCGTGCGGGCGTCATATTGATCGCTTCTGTTTGGTCATTAATGCCAATATTCCAGCTCATGCTCGGTGGATCGAAAAGGTCGTTTTGCCAGCGGCTCTCGGTCTCCAGTTCGTCGTGGATCTTTTTTGCCTCGTTCAGTACCGGGATCATTGCCAGGTTGGCATTTTTTCCTTCCCGGGTACTGGAATGCCCTGAAACGCCTTTGCTGAGGATTTCAATCAGGTAGGACCCCTTGTGAGCATAGATGACCTCCAGCAGCGTTGGTTCACCAATAATCATCGGAGTCTGGTGCTCGACGATTTCACGATAGTAATCGCTCCTGGCGGCGACCTGCCGGGCTCCTCCATATCCGCATTCCTCATCAGCGGTGCAGATAAAATAGATCGGGTATTTCATTTTGTCCCAGGAAACAGCCTGAACGGCCTCCAGCATGCAAGCGATGGAGCCCTTCATGTCGCAGCTGCCTCGGCCATAAAGACGGTCCCGGGCGATGCCCGGCTGGAAGGGGCCCTTGGTTTTGGAATGCCAACGATCGGCGGGTACCACATCCGAGTGGCAGGCATAGGCGAGTCCCCCGTAACCGCCGCCCTTCTTTCCCACGATATTGAATTTTCGAATCTTGTTCTTGTCGAGATAGGTGATTCTTTCGGTTGCAAAACCATGCTTCTTCAGCTTGTTCTCAATGTACAGGCTGACTTCACGATTGGTTCGCGAGCTGACCGAGTTGTAACCAATCAGCTTTTTGGCATAGAAAAGGGATTTCATTTTCCAAGACTTCAATCGGATGAGCGCAGAACGGGATCAAGAAAAGCTGCCCCACCGTTGTCTTATTCTAGTTGAACCCAAAAATCTTTACTTTGGAACAGGGCGAATCATTTTCATTTTTTCCATCCACGCGATGGCTGTGTCGAGTGATTCGTCCAATGGGCGGATCTGGTAGCCCAGTTCCGTCATTGCCCGTTCGCTGGAATAAAAATGCCAGAGTCGCGCCATTTGAATAGCGGCGGTGTTAATGATGGTTTCATTGCCCAAAATCCGTTGAAATCCACTCACAAGGGCGGCCCCTGCGTAGACAAGAGGACCTGTCCGTCCTCGGGGCCTTGAAACCTTGAGTTTGTCGGCAATCAGGTTGCACATATCCCTGTAGGCGATGTTGTGACCGGCGAGAATGTAGTTTCGACCTGTCTCGCCCCTCAACGCTGCCAGGATGGCGCCCCGGGCCACGTCCCTCACGTCCGCAACGCTGATACCTCCGGTTGGACACGAGAACCACATTCCCATCTTCGAGATGGCCTGGATCAATTCCCCGGACGAAGGTTTCCAGTCATGGGGACCGAACATCAGGCCCGGGTGTACGATCGATCCCCGGAGCCCGGCTGAGAAAAGCTTCCGCACCGCCTGGTCGGCCTCGGTTTTGCTCACGACGTAGTTGCACTGGGGTTTGGGCGGGCCGGTTGAGTCTTCGGTCGTCGGGAGATCCCTGTTGCCCATCGGGAGTGCATCCACCGAAGAAACGTGAATCAACTGAATGTCCTTTTCCCGGCATTTTTCACCGAGCAGGGAGGTGATGCCCACGTTGGCCCGACGACATTCTTCAAGTTTCATCCACCCAAACCAGATCATGCCTGCGGAGTGAAATACCGTGTCCACACCGTCGAGTGCCTGTTCGACGGAATCGGGTGCGTGGAAATCAACCGGCACGATTTGAACGTCGAGGTCTTCGAAGGGCGCCGGGTTGGAGTCATTGCGGACTGCTACCGAGACTCGGTAGTTTTCATCGTTTGCCAGGAGTTCCCTGACAATATTGTTGCCAAGCAGGCCGGTTCCACCGGTAACCAGGATGTTTTTCATTGAATCGCGGAGGCTGTTCCTGTTTCTTCTTGATCGGCCGGGGGGTGCTGGCTTGAATGAAAATGCTGTTAATTGCTGATTTTTTCAGGGCAACACGAAATCTCTCAGTATCGGGTCATTGAATGCCGATTCTGAGAAAATCGGTGCCCCTAATTTTTATCGGTTCAAATAAATGTCGATTCAAGTCATTCCAGCGGAAACCGGTCGTGAAAAACGCGACTTTTTGCACCTTCCCTGGAAAATCTACCAATCGAATCCGCACTGGATTCCACCGTTGAGGCAGAATCAGAAAGAACTGACCGGTTTTGCCAGGCACCCATTTTATGAAACCGCGGAATCCCAGGCCTTTCTCGCCGTAAAGGGTGGAAAACCGGTCGGCAGAATTCTGGCGATCCATGATCGTGCACACAACAAGGTGCATGGTGAGAGCCGGGGTTTTTTCGGCTTTTTCGAGTGCGAAGAGGATTCAGAGGCGGCTGCCGGACTGTTTGAAGCGACAAAGGAGTGGGTTGCCGGAAAGAGCCTGAACTCGATTCGTGGTCCGGTGAATCCGTCCATGAACTACGAATGTGGCCTGCTGGTGGATTCGTTTGACAAATCACCCTGCTTCATGATGACTTACAACCAGCCCTATTATGAACAGCTGATTCTCGAAAACGGTTTTCAGAAATCACACGACCTGTTGGCGTTTTGGGGCCATGTGGACATGTTGGCAACGCTTGACAAGAAACTGGCTTTTATCGCTGAAGAAACCATCTCCCGGTTCAAGGTGGAAACCCGCCCGATGGATCTGAAGAAGTTTGATCGCGATCTGCACATTTTCCTGGACATCTACAATCGGGCCATGCCCGGTCAGTGGGGATTTGTTCCCTTGTCCGAGGCTGAGATTGAGCACACCGCGGGCTCTTTGAAGCACCTGATCGCTCCCGAGTTGACATCGATTGCGGAAATAGACGGTGAGCCAATCGGAGCGCAATTCGGGTTACTGGACTACAATCCGAGGATCCGGAAAATCAATGGCAAGCTGTATCCGTTCGGGTTCATGCGACTGCTGTGGAACAAAAAAGCAATTCGTAAGCTGCGGTTGATCAGCACCAACGTGGTTCCCGAATACCAGAAGTGGGGAATCGGCCTGGCACTGCTATATCGCCTGGTGCCAGACATCCTGGAGTGGGGTTTGCAGGAAGCGGAGTTGTCCTGGGTTCTGGAGTCCAACCGCCTGTCGCGCGGTACTATCGAAAGGGCCGGAGCTCACCTAGAAAAAACTTACCGTATGTACGATTTTGATCTCCAGGTTCCAGGCCAAAATTGAAAAACGCCTATAGGGGACAGGCAACGGCCGGCCGTTCTTCAGTTCCCGTTTGCCAGGACAATGATGACAACGATGGCCGCGAAAACAAGAATGCCCCCCACAACAAAAGGCCAGAGGTCCGCTTTTTCAATGGGTTGAAGAAGGTCCTCGGCTTCGTTGACGTTTGCCGTCCCCTTGAAGGGGTCATAATTCTGTGGCAATGATTTTTCCGGAAGCAGCTCACCCTCGGCAGCGAGGGTTGGCAGTTTTTTCTCTTCGTTGATCTTCTTCAGCTTGGAGTCGTAGATACGGCGCAGCTTGTCATTGAGGAGGCAGCTGCGAGCCGCGGCAATTTCGTTGAGCAGGCGTTGGGAGGCTTTGGCGTTTTTCCCGTTTTGATGCTTGCGGACAATTTCCATGCGAACATCTGCCTGGTCGCGGATGATTTCGGTTTCGGGTTCGAATGGCTTGACACCCAAAAGTCGGTAGTAATCTGCGGGCTGCTCGGCGGGGGAGATGTTCAGCCACTCCTCGTAGGGGTCAAAATTGTTGCTCATCGGCGTTTCTCACCTGGATCGGCCTTGCAGGGAAGCGGTATCCGAATTCAAACCGGGAGCCCGATGGGTTCCGTTACCCGAAAAGACTTCTCATACGCTGTGATTGGCCTTTTTGTGCACCTTGGTGTCATCTGTGATTTTTGAGTGAGCGGCACAGTGATATATTCATAATAGCGAACAGGTTTGAATAAAAAAAGAATATCGATCAAATGGTTGATGCAATCCACGTTATTTTCGGGGCATCACCGCAATCGTTTGTGACGATATGTCAGGCATTTCAGACTTTCATTTTGAAACAATTCCCCTTCTTGCCGGAATGGTTGAGGTGATCCTGCTTTTTGAATAGCGGTTTGCCAAATTTTCAATGTCCAGTTTCATCTCCCTGAAAAACGTACGAGTTCACAATCTCCAGGGAATCGATCTTGATTTGCCGAAGAAGTGTCTGATCGGTTTTTGCGGGCCAAGCGGGAGTGGAAAGTCCAGTCTTGCCCTCAACACACTTTTTGCCGAAGGCCAACGGCGTTATCTCGATACTTTTTCAACATCCGAACGGGGCCAGTTGGAGCAACCCGAGAAACCGGAAGCCGATTCGATTGAGGGGGTCCCGCCTGCCATTGCGGTAACGCGTTCCAACGAAACGTTGAGCGGTCGGGTTACTGTCGGTTCGATCAGTGAAATCAACCATCATTTTCAACTCGCTTATTCCCGGTTTGGATCGGTTCGTTGTCCGAACTGCAACCAGTTGGTTTCCCGGGAATCTCCAGGATCTGTGGTTCAGTTTTGTCATTCCAATCTCGATCGTTTATCGATCATGATCGGTTTTCACTGGGAACCGGATGGGCGGATGCCCTCGGCCGCGAGCCTGGTCGCCGAGGGATTTTTGAGGTCTCTTTCAGAACGAAGCGTGCAGCGCATCGAAAATCTGCCCCCGGAAATGCGGTCTCTCGATGTACTGGTGGATCGTCTGACGGTCTCCCGGGAAACTGCCGGCCGACTGATGGAATCGGTTGAAACGGCTTTTCGTTTCGGTGGTGAGAGCTGTTTCGTGTTGTGGGAGGGCGATTCATTTGAAGGGAACTCTCTTGAGCTGGACGGGCGCAACTGGGGAAAAAAAGATTTTTCCGCCCGCATGGGATGTGACCCGTGCGGAATCACGCTGTCATCGCCTTCTCCCAATCAGCTCTGTTTCAATTCGCCTGCCGGTGCGTGTCCAACCTGCGAAGGCCTCGGCAAGGTCGATCGGTTTCTGCCGGAGCGAATTGCACCGAACCCGATTCTCTCTCTGGTGGATGGAGCATTTGAATTCCTGCAACACGACGAGTTGAAGGATCTGAAAAAGACGCTGGTTTGCCGGTTCGAAACCATCGCTTCCAGGCGGCTTCGCGACCTCGAGCCTGCAACGATTGAGGAAATCCGGCAATTTGTCCTGTGCCTTCTGGGGACCGAATTTCAGCAAGGAAGCCGGAAAGCGTTGAATTTGCTGGCAAAGCTCCGGGGAAAAGTCGTTTGCGATGATTGCCAGGGGGGACGTGTCAATTCCCATGCAGCGGCCTGGGAGTTTGGAAACAAATCCTGGGCTGAACTGCTTGGTACACCAATTGACGAACTGTTGACCTGGTTTGAACCCCTCGCAACAGGTGGTGCAGGCGATGATCGCAATTTTCTTTTCGAAGATATTTGCTCCCGTTTGAAGTATCTCTGTGACGTGGGAGTGGGGTACCTTTCCCCGAACCGCGAGGTGAGCACGCTGAGTACCGGCGAAAGGCAACGCGTGGCAATGACCCACTCCCTCGGTTCCAACCTGGTCAATTTGCTTTATGTATTTGATGAACCCTGTGCAGGCTTGCATCCTGTAGATGTTCCACTCCTGATTCAGGCCCTGAGACGTCTTTCCAGCCGGGGCAACACGGTAATTGCCGTGGATCACGACCTCGACCTGATCAGGAATTCTGACTACGTGACCGAATTCGGTCCGGGGGCCGGCATTTATGGCGGATGCATTACCTACGCCGGAGACCCGGGGGGCCTTTTAAATGCAGAGCAAAGCCTGACCGCCGACTATCTGAATGGTCGGCGGGGTTTCCACATGGCCGAGACCAGCCGGGAGGCCAGGCGTGGCGCGATTCGATTGCAGGGTGCCCGCGGCAACAATCTCAGGAATGTGACCGTAGAATTTCCGCTCAGTCTCCTGTGTGTCGTGACCGGTCCCAGTGGCAGTGGCAAGTCGAGCCTGGTGATTGATACCCTGTATCCGGCAATTTGCCGCACGAAACGTCAGCTGTCTGAGTCTGGCCTGCCATTTGAAAGTGTGCAGGGAACCGGTGCCATTGATGAGGTGCTTCTGGTGGACCAGACCTCCATCGGACAGACGTCGCGGTCCAATCCGGCGACCTACTCCAAGGCTTTTGATGCCATTCGCAACGTCTTTGCCGAGACAGTGGATGCCCGAGCCAGAAACATCAAGGCGGGACGTTTCAGCTTCAATACCGATGGGGGCCGGTGCGACGCCTGCAAAGGTGAGGGGGTCAAGCAGATCGATATGCAATTTTTGGCAAACCTGCATGTCCGTTGCAAATTTTGCAAGGGGCTGCGTTACAAGAAGGAAGTGCTGAATTGTAAGTACCGTGGGCGGAACATTGCCGATGTGCTGAACATGACGGTTCGGGAGGCGTTTGCCTTTTTTCGCGGACAGAAAAAAGTCCAGGCCCGGCTGAAACCGATGATGGATGTTGGTCTGGACTACCTGCGTCTTGGACAGTCGGCCTCGACGCTCTCCTCGGGTGAATCCCAGCGTCTTAAGCTGGCTGGCTATCTCTCCACGGGTAAAAAAAACAGGACGCTGTTCATCCTTGATGAGCCGACCATCGGTTTGCATTATTCAGATGTCGTCAAATTGCTCGACTGTTTTGATGCGTTGCTGGCCGAAGGCCATTCACTGATCGTGGTGGAACACAACAGGATGATGATGACTTCGGCGGACTACCTGGTGGATTTGGGCCCCGGTGCGGGGCGGAAGGGGGGGCAGGTCGTTGCACACGGGCCTCCTCGGAAGGTTGCCCAATGTGGGGATTCCAGGACAGGGCAGGTGCTGCAGCAAATCCTCGCCAACGAGCTGGAGGAGGATTCCGAGATGGGTCAGGAATGATCGAAACCATCATCAAGTTCGTAGAAACCCATCTGCAGTGGTGGTGAATAGAGATGAAGGGTGATCAGGTCCGCATCGGCCTGCTCGTTGGTGATCAGGTGAATATCGTCACCACCGGTCACACAGACTTCACCTTCAGAGTAATGGACTTTCTTTACCGGTTTGACAAATCCGGGGCGGGTCTGGTGAAAAAGCGTTTCGGTCGCCATCCCATCAATGACGCGAACGCCGCAGGAAGATCCCTCGTGATCATGGATCGGTGAGCTTTGCCCCTGTTTCCAGCAAATCACTAGGAGTTGTTACCAGGGTGACTTGGCGAGGGTGGTCCGGGCGTAGGTGACCTCGTCGAAGCGACATGCGATGACCATGTCTTCCCTGGTAACGTTTGCCTCACGCAGGAATTTTTCCATCTGGGGCAGTTTTGCCGGACCGGAAAGTCCATCCATGAACGAAATCAGTTTTACCAGTCCTCGCAGCATGACGACAGTTTTTCCTGTTTGTAAAAATGGTTACTAAGGTTACTAACAAAGTCAGCAATCCGTAAAATCTTTCCATCTTGGGTTCGCATTGTTGACAGATCAAAAATAACGGCACAGGATTGAAAAAAGAACCAGCTCTCATCTTTTTTGTTGCTCGTGATCTGTCAAGGATTCACAGGAAAGGACTTTCACGGAATGTATTTCAATAACGCTGCCACCACCTGGCCAAAACCCGAAATTGTCTATGAAACCGTTGATGAGTGTTTCCGCAACCTGAACAGCCCTGACCGAACTCACTCAGCCGAGGGTGTCCAGAGTACCGCCACGATGCAAACCTGCCGATCGGAGGTTGCCGAATTTTTTGGTATCAAAAATGAATCCCGGCTGGTATTCCTTCCCAGTTGCACTTACGCCCTGAACCTTGCCATCCTGGGGCAGGACTGGAATCCGGCGGACAGGATTATCATGAGCGGTCTTGAGCATCACGCCGTATCCCGGCCAATTCGCAAGCTGGCCCGGGAAAAGGGTGTCGAGTTCAAGATATCGCCCTACGTTCAGAACCAGCCGATCGACGTGGACTGGATCGAATCGGAATTGAAAACGGGAAAAGTCAAACTGGTGGCCTGCACGATGGCTGCCAACGTTACCGGTGACATCCTGCCCTCGGAAACCCTGGGCAGGCTTTGTCGGCAATACGGTGCCCGGTACCTGGTTGATACGGCTCAGTCTGCAGGGATTCTTCCAGTGGATGTAGAGGACCTGAACGCGGATTTCCTGACGTTTGCAGGACACAAGGGTTTGTTCGGACCTCCGGGGATCGGTGGCCTTTACGTGAGAGAAGGCATTGAGCTGGATACCCTGGCCGAGGGAGGCACTGGAAAGGACTCCGGAAAGCACGCCATGTCAGGCTCCTTTCCAAGCAACTTCGAGGTTGGTACGCACAACCTGTTGGGAATCACCGGACTCTGCTCAGGCGTCCGCTGGGTCAAACAGGCGGGCCTCGATTCCATCCGGCAACACGAACACGATCTGCTGATACGGTTTATCGAGCGGATCCGTGAGATTCCCGGGATTAAACTCTATGGAAACGAAGATCTGGAGCAACGAACTTCTGTCTGTTCTTTTGTGATGAATGGCATCAGTCCCCAGCGGGTAGCGGCGTGGTTGGCCGAAAACCATGGAGTTGCCACACGAGCGGGCTACCACTGTGCTCCCCTGGCACACGAGACTATCGGTACCTTGCCGGGAGAGGGGACCATTCGTTTCAGCTTTGGGTTCTCCAACTCCATTGAGGAGGTCGACCAAGTTTCCGCCATGTTGGCAGACGTGCCGCGACCAGCTGCCGTCTAGACACCGCCGGTCCCTGGATGGCCTCTCATCAGAGACCGGCCCTGGTTTTGAAGATTGCGGATCTTGTGCCGGAGACCTTTCGGCCGGCTGATGTGCAGCTCGTTTTCCGGGAAGGGCTTCTGCGGCAGCGACTGTTTCACTGGAAAAGTTGAATACTGGGCAGCAGCCCGCGTGTGAAGCTACTTGGTACTCGGTACCCGAAGGCTTGCTACGATTGCACGATTTCGGCTTCTGACCTTGCGTGAAGCGGTCTTCACGATTTCCGGTACGTCGGAGGCTTCCAGCGTGTCGAGAGTTTGAATTGCTTTTTCAATCCCCTCACGGTCCGAAGCGTTCACCAGCCGGTCGCTCGCATCCTGCAGTTGCCTGGCATGGCTCCACAATGTACGCAAGTCTTTTCGAATGGCCAATTTGACGGCGACGCGTGAAATGTGATCCGCGGTGTCCTCCAGCTGACCGAACGTTTGTTCAAGCAGGACAAATTGGCTGACCGCCTTGAATTGACTTGCCTCGTCCCCTTCGAGTTCCCTGGTGATGGAAGCCAGCCTCGATTGAAGATATGCGTTCGATTTTTGGCCAATCAGTTTCGCCAGCTGGTTGTTCCGAACGGCTGCCGAGGCATGTGAATCCAGTTGTCCCGGCTTTCCCAGGTTTGTCGTGCTGCGTAAAGAACTGATTGCCAGTTCCCAGTTCCCTTCTGCAATTGCCGTTTCGATGGAGCGATTTGCGGTTTCCAGGTTTTTAATCTCCTCGAGGGAATAGGACTCCCCGCTATGCGCCACACCCTGCACGAGAAACTTGTGCAGTTGTTCGCCGGGAAGCGTGTTGCTCCGACCGTAAAGTTGCCTTTCATCGGCACGGATCATGTAAACGATGGGGAGCATCCTTCCCTGGTGAGGAAACCTTTTGCTCCATTCCCTCCAGGAAGGTTCATCAAGGTCGATTCTCAGGTAAACGATGTCGTCTCTGACCGGTGATCGGTCAAGCAATTGGCTCACCCGGGATTTGAGTTTTTGACAGGGGGGGCAGATTTTTCGAGAGGCGATGGCAAAAATCGGTTTCCCGGTTTTGCGGGACATCTCCATGGCCCGGTCAATATCCGTTTCCTGGGCAAACGCCAAAGACGCAAAAGTGACGATCACGCCAATCAGAAACAGGTAGGTGGCACGCAACATTTTTTTACCTTTCTTTCCCAGGTCAGTAGGGTGCCCAAATGGGGCCCATGGCTCAATCCACAGGATTTGGACGGATGAATGGGCAGTGCGGTGAAAGAATCTCGGGTCTGCGTAAATCCATCGACTTGCCCCGGAACAACGCTTGATGATCCCGGAGAAATTCCAGTTTTGCGTTTCCTGACGTCTGTCAGCTGGCGGTTCGGCGCCAGGAATCACCGTGAATTCAGGTAGCGGGATTTGTCATGAGCATCAGGAGGACCTTTCCTTGTGTGCGGTTGGCGACGATTTGGACGGTCGTTCCGGTAGGGAAAACGTCCCTGGGCCGGGCTAAATCCCCCAGAGTCCCGGACGCATGGGGTTGCCGAAAAGTCCCGGATTCCGAAGTTGCCCGCCGACGCCCGGTTGATTTAAAATGAAGGCACTTACCCACAACAATTCTTCCCAAAGGACGAACATGGCAATCAATAACCGTCGTGACTTTCTGAAAACATCTTCGGCCATCGTTGCCGGCAGCAGTTTCCTGATTTCCGGTACCAAGGCTTCCGGGAATATTTTAGGTGCCAATGATCGTGTGCGAATTGCCGTAGCGGGACTGAACGGTCGTGGTGGCTCTCACATTGGCGGATGGAAAAGTCAGAAGAATGTCGAAATCGTTGCCTTGATCGATCCAGACCAGAAAGTTCTCGCGAATCGCATGAAAAGTGTTGAAGGAGCCAAGGGGTTTGCTGATGTTCGTAAGGCATTGGAGGACAAGAATCTGAATGCGATTTCAGTTGCTGCCCCCAATCACTGGCACTCCCTGATGACTATTTGGGCAGCGCAACATGGAAAGCATGTCTACGTCGAGAAGCCGATGAGTCACGACGTCCACGAAGGGCGTGTCGTTGTTGAAGCGCAAAAGAAATATGGGGTGGTCATCCAGCACGGGACGCAGCGACGGAGCAATTCAGGAATTGCCGGCCTCCACGAGGCCCTTCAGAATGGAGATTTGCCAAGATTGAAAATCTCCTACGGTTATTGCTGCAAACCACGAGGTGGTATCGGATTCCAGCAGCCCAAGGCCGCCCCGGGTAACCTGAACTGGGATCTGTGGAAAGGGCCGGCGGTGATTGACGACTACCACGCAAACTACGTTCATTATAACTGGCATTGGTTCTGGAAGACCGGCAACGGTGATCTGAATAACCAGGGAACTCATCAGCTCGACGTCGCCCGGTGGGCCCTGGACAAGGAACAGACGCACCCGGTCAGGGTCATGGCAATCGGTGGCCGGTTTCAATGGAAAGACCAGGGCGAGACGCCCAACACCATGTTCGGCATCGCCGAGTATCCAAATGGGCAATACGTTTTCTTCAACGTGCGCAACGTCAATTACAAGGGTTACAAACGTGAAGTTCACAATGAGTACTACCTTGAGGATGGCAGCAAAATCACCGGTGAGGGGCGCTATACGATTCACCGGGGTGGGAAATCGGAAGTACTCAAACTGGCTCCCGGCAAAGTGACACCGGGCGGAAACTGGGGCAGCTTTATTGCCGCTGTAAGGGCAGGGGACCCCAGCATGGCTAACGGAAACGTTCATGATGCCCATTACGGTTGTGTCATGGGGCACTTGATCAACAACAGTTATCGTCTCGGAAAGAAAGTGCCATTCAATTCGAAGGCCGTTTCATTCGGTGACAATAAAGACGCAGCCGAGCATTTCATGAAGATTCACAGCATCATGAAAGACGGAGTGGGGATTCCTGAAAACGATGCCGAATACGTCGTGGGCCCCTGGTTGTCGTTCGATCCAGAAACCGAAAAGCACGTTGGTGAACATGCGGATGAAGCCAATGCCCTGTTGCAGGATCCGAACAATATGGGCTTCCGGGTTCCATCGCTTAAGGACGTCTGATTCCAGGTTGGTTTTTGTGCCAGATCGCCTGTTTTCTGGCACCCAAACGAAAAGGCCACGCTCAATCAGCGTGGCTTTTTTTCATGGTTTTCAAAACTGGCCCGGGTCAGCAGGTATCCAGTCGGGTGGCAGGATGGCCATTTGTCAGGCGGTGGGGGCTTTCATGGGCAGGCAGAGGAGGAACGTTGCACCATTGCCAACCCCAAGGGTCTCGAATTTCAGGGATCCCCCCAGTTGTTGAGCGGAAAGCGCACAGCTGTGTAAACCGAAACCATGCCCCTCGTGCTTTGTGGTGAAGCCATGAACAAATATGTTGTTCATGTTTTCCTTGGAAATCCCGATTCCGTTGTCGGTGATTCCAATCAAGACCTGGTCGTCCTGTTTCCTGATTTCAATCCTGAGAATGTTGTTGATGTTGTTGGCCTCACGAACCGCCTCCTGCCCGTTCTTGATTAGGTTGGCCAGAATCTGCAGGACCTTGTGCTTTTCGGTTGTAATCAGTGGTACTTCGGAAAATTCCCTGATTAGCTGAATCTTGTCCTCCTCCAGGACCTCCCGGTTGAGGTGAATGGCTTCTTCTACGAGTTCGACGACGCTTTGGTGTTCATGAATACCCTGCGTCTTGCCGAAGGACTGCTGTACGGAAATGATTTCCTTTATTTGTTTCACGTTGTTGACGAGACGCTCGAGCTCCTTGACCCGGCTTTTTCGGACTTCCTGGAGGTAATTCAGGAAGAGGGGGAAGTTTTTGCCGCGGGGACCCTCGGTGAGGAATTTGGCCAGGTGGTCGATGTTTTCATTCGGGATTTCGGCCGCTTTGGAGATGCGATCCACCGGACTGTTTTTCGCTTTTTCGATCAGCAGGTTAGCGGCTACGTTGACGCTGTTGAGGACGTTGCCAACATTGTGGAGAACTCCTGTGGCAACTTCGGCGATTCCCGCCTGCCGTGAAGCTGTCTCGAGTTTTTTTTGCAGCCGTTTCTGTTCAGTAATGTCCAGTGCAAACTGGATGACCTTGAAGGGTACCCGGTCAGGCGATAGGACCGGTTCAAAAGAGGATTGGATCCAGATTTCACTTTGGTCCCTGCCGATACACCGGAATTCTCCCGCTTCGAACTCTCCGTTGTTCAGCTTTTCCCAAAGCTGGTCGTACGCACCCGAAGTGACGAAATCCGGTTCGCAGAGAAACTCGTGCTTTTTCCCGATGATTTCCTGTTCAGAATATCCAAACAGTTTTCTGAAGGAGCCCCTGGTCTTTAACAGCACACCATCGAGATCATATTCGATGAAGGCATGGGCGTGTCCGAATGATGCTAGGACACTTTGCAGCTCGTTATTCTGCATCTGGGCTTCGTAGACCAGTCTGTCCGATTCCAGTGTTTTTTCTTGGAGTTTGAGTTTTCCCAAAATGTTTTGCGAGATGTCGCGATGCTCGAGAAGGACATACTTTTGTTGGTTGATCTCGGCTTTTGATATGGAGACCTCGTACCAGCAGCCCTGTTCCAGGCCGTGTCAGGCATATTCCTGGGAAACTGTTTCGAGTTCCCCGCTCAGCACATGTGCGATTGCCCTGATAATGTGATTGACAATCTCGGGGTCATCGGATTCCGAGCGGAGTCTTCCGGAGATGTAATTGTCTCCAATGCCAAGCCGGGTCTGTCCATGGTCAAAACCGCGTTCGTCCCATGTCCGGTTGGTACTGACAATCGTCCCTTCAGCATTCAGCATGCACACGCCTGACTGGATGGAGTCCAGCAGGTTCTGCAAGGAGTCACTTTTTTCGACAGTTGCAGGCTTCATCGATGAAATAATTTCGTTTCAGTAGCCGTGAAAGGCTGGAGGGTGAAACTTTGTCGGGCGGGATGCTATGCCGGGTATTGGTCTTGGGCCCGGTCGCTTGAGTGTCCTGGGAGTGCGGTTTTCAAGCCTGTAAGCTCTCACGAAAAACAGAAATGGCAATTTCGTAAATTGTCTGCACTCCCTTGGCAGTTTCGTTTTTCAGCGAATTCCCGTTAAACCTCTTTTTTAAAGCGATGCGATCTCAACGGCAAATCAACTGAATTGTAGCCAGTTGTCAGATATCCGCCATTCGGAAAAAGTCCTTCTCGAAGGCCGCAGCTGGGCATTTTTCAATCAGCCACTGCCGACATGCTTTTCCTGACGACAAAAAACCCCGGGTGGGAACCCGGGGCTCGAGGTGATACGAATTTCGCTGGGCAGTAGAAACGTTACAGCTTTGGCGGGGGCCGCTTCGACTTGGGCCTCGCCAGCATTTTGGCTTTTTCGTTTTTCGCCGCGCGGGGAATATTTGGCGGGGGCGGCGGGTTGTTGTTCTTTGGAGCATTGCGAGCCATTTGTGGCGGTGGCGGTGGGTCGTATTCGTCAACCCAGGCCCAGCCGATGGGTGTATCGAGCTCCCGTTGGGCCATCAGTGCCCACGGCGTGTCCGGATGTTCCTCGACTACGCGCGTCAGGTACATTTTTGCTTTTTCGGCAAACTTGCTCATTCGGCTTCCGGCATTCACCGTGTCAGCGGGTTCGAGATTCCAGATATTGGCTTTCGGGTTTTTCGGTTTCAAACCGTTTTTAGCCTTGGCCAGCATCACGTTGTATGCGTCCGTTCGAACCTTGACAGCCATCACACGTCCCATGGCAAGATCGAATCCCGCCTGCCATCGCGGACTGGACTCTTCTCCGCGGCCGACTTCACCGGCTTTCAGCAGGTTGTAGATCTTGTCGACCTCCGGTGAAAGGACGGCAGAGGACCGTTGGGCCAGGTTGACTGCATTGATGAAGGTCGCTTCGTCTTTCTTTTCGAAACGGGTTTGAGGTTCTTTCAGTTGGCTGACCCACGACTGTTGGGACGCCTGGACCAGTGCTTTTCTGGCCGCATTGGAGTTGACCCTGTTCCAATAGACTTCCAGCGAGGTGTAATCCGGTTTGTATTTTCGCATTACCTTCGAGTCAAAGAACCTGGCCATGTGTGTGGTGTAGGCATCGACCTGCCGGCGTTTCAGACGTCCGGCAAAGTCCCGGTTGGGATGAACGGCGAAGTAGATGCCACCGGTTTCGTAACAGATGCGGGTCAACCCGAAAGGCCCGAAGCCGGAATCCACAGGAACGGAATCTTCCCGCCCTCCCGCAAAGTGCAGTTTGATGCGTTCAGGCATCAACGACTCTGGCCCCTGGTTGACGGTTGTCCACTGGGGCGTCTGGTCATACTTGGGATCCGGATCGACCCATTTCACAGGGGATTCTTTTCGTCCGAAAGGTGCAGGAACGCCAATGACGTAAACAGGGACCTTTTTTGACCGACACAGTTTGATCGTCGGGTCGAGCCCTTCCACGTCGTCGCCCGCCTCGTCAGTCACTACGACCACCATCACGTTTCGTTCAGGTTCCTTGGTGGTTGAGCGGATCTTGCGGAAGCCTTCGAAACGTTTGACAACTGTGTAGATGGCTGTAAACACATGCTCCTTGCCGGTATCATCCCGCTCGATCTTGTCGATGGAATCGGTGATTTCCGCCTTGCTGTCAGTGGGGTCGAGGATTGGGTTGACCTTGTTGCCAAACGAGTAAACGCTGGTCAGCAGGGGCTGGTCTTTCTTGAAAGCGGTTTCACCAGAGGCTTCGATAACTCCCAGTTCTTCGTAGACCCTGCCGATGCGGTCCTTGATTGCATCCCGTTGGACAATCAGGCTGGCAGATTGATCGAATACCCAGACCACCAGTGTTTTCCTCTCCTGCATCTGCAGGAGGATTTCCTGAGTCAGGCGGTCGATGGCCCCTTCGGCACCAGTCGCTGATTCTCCAACGAATCCCTTGACAGGTACATTTTCGAATTCGAATGATTTGGGGTCGTCAAAGACATCGTTCTGCATGAACTCGGCATTTTCGTTTTCGAAGGATTCCAATGGCATTTTGACTACCGAATCCTGGGCAACCACAATGTCCTGGGACAGAGCCATGTCCTCTCCGTTTTCGCTCTGGGCTCCGATTTCGTCCTTGAATTCCTCGCTGAAATGGAACTCCTGGGCAACTGACAGTTCATCATCCTGCTCTTCTTCCGGTTCGGAAAAAATCTGCAGATCCCTCATGATTTGGGAAGGTGGAAGCACCACAAAAGTCAGTGCGACGAGCAGGCCGAGATGAAAAAGAAGGCTGACTACCCAAAAGGGTGCGTCACCGTCAAAGGGTGTTTCCTGTTGCCCTGAATTGACCTGCCACCACCGCTTGATCGAACGGATCATCTGCATTTGGAATTCCTCAAACTGTAACGTTTCCTATCGTATCTTCGTCGAATCGCTCGATTGACTCAAGGTTTCGTCGACCGAACTATCCATTTGCGACTCAAAGGTTAAGCGATTGAAACGGTTAAACGTACTCAGGCCAATTTTCTTTATTTCTGCCGGGCTGAGGTGTCGTAAGTTGTTTTTTTTCAAAGGCTTATGTCCAAATAATTGACCGACGGCATAATTCGTCTTAGGATTTATAAAGTAGGGGAAAATTAAAAGGTACCATCATGAAGACGCTTAAATTTTTTGTTGTTTTGAAAATTTTTACGGTTTTGGCCCTCTGTTCCGGGGAAGCCATGACCCAGGACGACGAAAAAAAAGAGATTCCCGAACCCAAGAAAATCACCCTGAAAACCGGTGATAACGTCAACCTGGTGTGCAATTTCTTCGGAGGAACGAAGGAAAAGGAATCGGTGCCGGTGATTCTGCTGCATGATTTTGGTGGTAAAAAAGAGGAGTACACGCCGTTTGCACAGTACCTGCAGCGATCCTTCGGTTTTGCAGTAATTGTCCCGGATCTGAGGGGGCACGGAGAGAGCACAAAAACCGTCACCAACCAACTGATTGATCCATCGAAGTTTCGCAAGAACGACTACGCAACTTTCAATGAGGACATTTCGACCTGCTTCAGGTACCTGAGAGATGAAGTCAACAACGAGGGAGAGGCCAACATTGACATGTTATGTGTTGTTGCCGCAGGAACTCTTTGTATCAACGCCACGGCCTGGACCCTTGAGGATTATTCCTACCAGCCGATCGGTGGCAAAAAACAGGGGCAGTTTGTCAAAGGCCTGGTTTTTCTGAATCCCAAAAAATCGATCAAGGGGTTTTCCATTACCCAGTTGATCAAGACACCTCTTTTTTCCGGGAAGGGTGTTTCGCCGGTGCCTCTTTTGATTGCCGTCGGTGACGAAGATGAGAAAAGTTACCGGGATGGAAAATCGATCCATACGACGCTCAAACGTACCCATCCAAAATTCGATGATATCGCGGACCCGAAGGCGAGGTTCAAGAAGATGACTCTCTTTCTGGGAGAGTATGAAAATGCGGCGGGAACAGGACTGTTGGATCCGGATAACAGGACCAAGCTCGAAATCTTTATCGTCCAATTTATCCAGTACAAAATCCTGGCCAACCAGAATGAAACTCCCTGGGTGAACTACACCAAAAAAGAGTAGTGCTCTTGCGTGCGAAAGGGGACTAACAGTTTCCCCAGACAGTTTTCCCAGACAGTTTCCCCAGACAGTTTCCCCAGACAGTTTCCTCAGACAGTTTCATCAGACAAAGAATCCGGCATCATGGCGTGCCGGTTTTTTTATTGATGGATGCTCTTTTCGGTATCCTGCTTCTTTTGAATCAGTTGAAAACAGAGCCTGGCGTTGAATCAGCGGCGTGAATCGGGTCGCCGCCTCAAGTTTGGTGATTGCTCAAATGGACCGGGCCGGCAATATTACAGTGGTATTCAGGCGAGGGCCCGTCATGAGCCTGTTTTACGCGAAGCGGCAGGTGATGACCGCCGATGCATTCAGCATGTAAGTGCTCTCCTTTTTCAAACCAATGGCCAGGGATCCAGATGTCCGACTCGCAACAGAAAACCATTGAGACCTATCAAAAGCTGGTCAATGCCAGTGCCCTGATGCAGACTTTTGCAATTGGCCGCAGGCTGGGGGTTTTTTATCTTCTAGTGCAGGGCCAAAAAAGTGTATCGGAAATGGCAAACGCCCTGGGGCTGGTGGAAAGACCGCTGGAGTTGTTTCTGGACCAACTGGTGGAAACCGGTTACATCGAGAGATATGGGGAGGACTATGCGATCTCGGTGCTCGGGAAGATGTTGCCGGATGAACTGGCTGATTTGGGTGACCGGTATTATTCGCGGATGGAGTCATGGTTGCGGACCGGAGACCGGATTGAAGATCCGGAGACCCCTTTTGATGATTCGGATTTTGGACGCGAAAAAAGGGCCTTTGAATGGATGACCACTCCTAACGCCCTGGAAATGTTGCAGATTCTGAATATCGGTCAGAGTCGCAAGGGGATGAAGGTGGTGGAACTTTCCTGTGGTTCAGCGGTCATGTCATCGGCATTTGGCTACCACGACCCGGAAATGAAGGTTTGCCTGGTTGATAATTCCGAGAACCTGGCGCGGGCACGCGAAACTGCAGAAAGCATCGGAATCGCCGAGCGTTGCCAGTTTATTGAAGCGGATCCGACGGTCGTGGATTTTCAGTTCAAGGCGGACCTGATTGTTCTTTCCTGTCAGCTTTGTCGATTTGACGATGTGGCGTTGAAATCCCTGTTGAAGAACGCTGCCGGACAACTGCAGAAATCGGGTGAGATCGTGATCGTGGATGAGTTTTCTGAAACCCCTGAAGCCCGCTTTTCCAACCGAAATGCCGCTCTTTTGACCGAGTTTCGTTCTCCCCTTGGCAGGCAACGCGATCGGAAACAGGTGACGGATCTGCTTTATGCCTGTGGATTTGTGGATGCCTTATACAGCGACCTGCGGTCGGCGCCCGGAACACGCGGCGTGCTGGTAGCTGGAGTTTCCAAAGTATAACCTGCCGGGGTCGGAGTCCGGCATTTGACAGATACGGCCTTTTTATCGCGTCATAAGAAATCGCTTCGGTACTTGGATCAGGCAGGAAGGCATTGGCACTTCTTCCCGCTCCGATTCCAGGGGAAAAGAGAATAAAACGATGCTCTGGAAAAGACTGCAATCCGATCTCAGGAGTCCCTTCTGGATTTATGCCAAGGCAGTGATTTTCCTCTGCATTGTTTTCCTCGCCGGGGTGCTGATCTTTGTCGAGACGGGGTCCTTTCGAGTACTGTGCCTGGTGGCAATTGCCATCTGGGCCAGTTGCAGGCTTTATTACTTTGCCTTTTATGTGATCGAAAAATACCTGGATCCCCGGTTCAAATTCGCCAGCCTGACTGGCTTGGTGTTTTACCTGCTGGGAATTCGCAAGCCTTCAGGATCCGGGGATCTTGAAAAAGGTGATCCGGAAGAATAGTTGGAAGCCAGCGGGGTGGCTTCCGAACGGGGGGCGGAGTTGCCTCATCCCGGGACAGGGATGGTTTTTTGAAAAAACAAAAGTGTCTGAAGAAAAAAACTTCGTGCACCTTGGCAGGTAACTTGGGTTCGAATTGCAAAACGGTTTCCGGACTTTTTCCGTTTACAGGGGGGACTCCGCAAATTCCCTCAGAAGTTGGAGGCCCACCGACTGGCTTTTTTCGGGATGAAACTGAGTCGCCAGCAGGTTTCCCCGCCTGACAGCTGCGCAGAATTCCACTCCGTAGTCCGAGGTCAGGGCGATGGTGGAGGGATCGGTGGGACGGACGTGGTAGGAATGGACAAAGTAAAAGTACGAGTCATCCCGGGCAGCAGGAAATCCTTCGAAATCGGGCTTTCGTTGAACACGATTCCACCCCATGTGAGGCACCTTGAGGCCGGGATCCAATTCAAACCTGACAACTTCCCCCGGAATCACGCCGAGCCCCTCGTGTTCTCCGTCCTCGTAGCTTCTTTCGAACAAAAGTTGAAGTCCCAGGCAAATGCCAAGCAGGGGTTTGTCCTGTCGGATCCAGTCAAGCAGCGGACTGACCAGGTCCCTGCGCCGAATTTCAGCGATGGCGTCCCGGAAGGCCCCAACACCGGGAAGGATGATCTTGTCAAATTCTGACAGGCGGCCAGGTTCTGAAAAAATTTCCGCAGCATGGCCATTTTTCTCAAAGGCCTTTTGGACACTGCGCAGATTGCCCATCTGGTAATCAATGATGCCAATGCGATGCGACGTCATGAATTTCTGGTCCTAGCCCTGGGGTTCATCGGTGGCCGTGGTAATGGTCTTGAACGAAAGGCCATCGGAGGCGCGGAGTTCGATCTGGTAGGTTTTGCCTTCTTCTGCCTTGACGTAAACCGCCTGTCCATGGTTCGCACGAATTCCCAGCTCTTTTGATTTTGTGCTGTCATTGGCGATTGTCCAGAAATCTTTCCAGATCTTCTCCTCGAATTCACTCATTCTCGATCCCCCTGCATAAGCTTCCGGTCGAACCCATGGCTTTTCGATGCGGGTTGCATCTGCAGGAGCTTCATTTTCGCCATAGATGCTTTTGAACATGCAGAGAGTGGTGGATCGGAGGAGGTCACTTTCTTCGATGTATTTGTCCTCGAACTTGGCCAGCCAGAAGTCGACATAGATATTCCTTCCCTTGATCCGGAACTGGCTGGCATCGCCAATGGAGTGGCCCTGGGGATCGACCTCCTGAAGCGATACGGTTGTCACCACTTCACGGCTTTCGGGGTCCTCCCGAATTGAAAGCACCTTGATGTGAGCCAGGCGGTGGTCGACTTTCAAAAGCCGCATCGACGTTTCCAGCTTTTCGATTTCTTTTCCCAGCAGGTCAATCTTCTCGGTCTGTTCCTCGATTGTCTTTCCCTGTTCGGCAATCTGCTGCTTTGCCTTGCCCAGTTCTTTTTGCTGAGCCTCGAGCTCTGACCGGGCGGATGCCAATTCCGATTGGGTTGCTTCAAGTTGATGGCGATCTTTAAGCAGCGGCTTGATAATGGTGTGGAAGCCGAGGTAACCACCGACTCCAACGATGCCAACAAATACCCCGATGATCACCGTTCTCAGGACACTTTTTACTGTCTTGACGCCTTCTGCAATTCCGCTCATTTTTCTACCCGGGAATAAATCCTGTTATCGAATTTGGTATCGTGTTTTTCAGAAGGGCACTTCAAAGTGCGTCTCAATGTTCGCTGAAATGCTGGAAATGTTGGGAAAAAGTCTGCTCACGCCGCGGATTCATCAGCAAGCTTCCGCGAACCGCTACAACTCAAACTTGCAGGAAAATGGTTGGGACCCGTTCATTTTAATACCGGGGATCCGTGGAGTGAATTTGTTGCAGGTTGATTTTCGGCGCTTTCCGGCCTCCCCTGAGGTCTGTTTCCGAAAGCCTGTTTAGAATGAGAGCCGGAGCAGGCAATGATTCTTGCTGTCTCGAACGCCTGGATTTTTTTCGATGAAATCACCAATCAACGCGATCCCCCAACTGTACCGCAATGTCAAACGATGGACCGAAATTCTATCCATCCTGAGCAAGTATGGTCTGGCCGACTGGATCAGCCGCCTGAACATTGACTTTGTCAAAGACAGTCTCAAGTCAAAAGAGGGAGATTCGCTGGCCAGGCAGTCGCACGAGAGAAGAATCAGAATGGCGCTTGCAGAGCTGGGGCCGACATTTATCAAGTTGGGGCAATTGCTGAGTACCCGACCGGATCTTGTCGGCGCAGGACTGGCCAGTGAACTGGAGATGCTCCAGGACAACGTTCCGCCGGAAGGGGTTTCTGCCATTCGAACGACCCTGGAATCCGAGCTTGGAGAGTCGCTGGAAGAGTTGTTCCTGGAGTTTGAAGAGCATCCAACAGCCGCTGCTTCCATTGGGCAGGTCCACCGGGCGCGGCTGAAAGATGGTTCTCAGGTTGCCGTCAAGATTCAGAGGACGGGCGTCGAGGAAACCGTCCGCAACGACCTGGAAATCCTGACCGGCCTGGGGCAGCTGGCCGAAAAAATTGAGGACTACAAGCCGTTTCGGCCCCGCCAGGTGGTTGCCGAGTTGAAGCGGACTCTCAAGAGAGAGCTCGATTTCGGTCGCGAGGAGCGTAACCTGTTTCAGTTTCACGAACGTTTTCGGGACCATCCCGCGGTCGATGTGCCTGCGCCGGTCAGTGACCTTTCGACTTCACGGGTGCTTACCATGGAGTTTTTTGCCGGCCCCAGTCTGTCCGAGGTCTGTTCCGAGTCTGACAGGGGCGGCGACTTGTCGGACGTCGCTCATCAGCTGGTGGATGTCAATCTCTCAATGGTTTTCGACGATGGTTTCTTTCACGCTGATCCGCATCCGGGAAACATCCTTCTGCAGGATTCCGGTCGACTGGTTTTGCTGGATTTCGGCATGGTGGGAAGGATCGGTTCCGGGGTGCGCGAAGACATTGAAGAAATGCTGTTCTCCGTATTGAACCAGGACGTGGAGTTGCTCTTCTCTGCGATCTCCCGCCTTTGTGAATTTCCGGCCCATTTGGAAGAGGCCGAACTGGAAAGGGATCTGTCAGATTTTGTTGGCCAGTACTCCGGAAGGTCGGTCAATGAAATCGAGATTTCCAGCGTGATCCAATCCATGTTCGAAGTGATTCGTCAGCACGAGCTTCGTCTGCCCCAGGAAGCCGTTCTGCTTCTCCGGGTGCTGGTAATCGTCGAGGGGACAGCCCGCAGGCTTTGTCCAGATTTTCAGGTCACCGAAGTCCTTGAGCCTTTGCATCGCAAGCTCTTTTTGCGGCGTTTTAATCCCTCCCGCCAATACCGGAAGATGAGGCGGTTTGGCCTGCAGTTGGAGAAGTTGGCCGAATCGATGCCGAGGAAAATTGCAAGTGTTGTCGACCAGATTCGAACTGGGAAGATCGATATCAACCTGGACCATCGGAGGTTGAGTTCCTCCGTTAACCGCCTGGTTTATGGAATGCTGGCCAGTGCCCTTTTCCTTGGGTCTGCCATCATGCTGTCCCAGAAAGTGCCTCCGCTACTTTTTCCCGCCCAACCTTGGCTGGGGATGCATCAAATCTCAATCCTTGGCTTATTGGGGTGTTTGGCCAGTTTTGTCCTCGGTTGCCGGCTGTTGTGGGCGATCATGAATTCCGGGAGTCTGAGCCGTCCTGACTAGGTTCAGGCGGCGTTCTCCAGTGGTTCCAACTCGCTGTTTCGCGTCCAGAGTTCAATAATTTCCGCAATTTTGTGGTCCAGGTCGTCCAGTTCGCTGAGTACCTGATCCTGCCTCTGGTTGATTTCGTCGATGTTGATGGTCCTGCTCCGTGTGGATGATTACTCCAACATCGGATAAAAACCTCGCGGCTGTCGAAAAAGACGGTAAAATCCGCAACAGGTAAAATGGGTTGAGTTTTTGGCCTGGGGGCTCCAGGGGGTGCCGGGCCTGAGCGGCAATCATGGCTCGACAGATGATTCATTCATGGATATAGTGTTGGCTTGATCAAAACCGTTCATTTGAGAGGAAAATGGTAAAACTTCAGGTTCGAGAAAAAGAATCCATCCAGGAGGCCGTTCGCCGATTCCGTAAACTGGTGGAGAGAAGCGGCATCAAGAAGGAAATGAGGCGCCGCGAATTCTACGAAAAGCCGAGCGAAATCAAGCGTCGCGCCCGTCTTCGTGCAGAGCGCCGCTCCCGTAGAACCCGACTGTCCAGCTGACGGGCAGTTGTCTGGCTTTGTAGGCGCCGGGTTTGTTGGTGCTGGGTTTGTTGGTGCTGGCTCTTAAAGCAGGCATGCTTGAGGAGGAAACTTGCTGCGCGGTGTCCTTTCTTTCGCCGCGATCTCTGTATTTGGCAGCGAATGGTTCGCCTGGGATGCTTTCTTTGGCGGGGTCCCTTTTCGTCCAGGCGATTTTTTCTAACGCATTCATTTGCCGGAGGATTTTCGGCAGGCACGGCAGGGGCACATTGCGGGAACAGACTTCACCAGCGGGCCGCATTTGAGGCCCCATGAATGCCAGCGGGCCGCATTTGAGGCCCCATGAATGTTCGGGTAACCGTCGGGCAAGGTGAAAGGCTTGGTAGTGGGGGCTGGCCGCTGTTTCCAATCCTGGCCTCGAGAGTAGCATCCTGGGCCGGTTGTGCCGGTTGTCCGGGGTTTATTCTCCGGTTTGTGATACGATTGGGGCGCAAAGCTCTGGGCGAATTCTCTTTTTTCTTTATCCTGAAAACTTAACGCAAAGGGTTCAAAGCAAAAAATCTCTCTCTTCACCGAATGCTGCGAATTCCTGGCTTGCCCTACTCTTCATAAGCCGACATGTCTGATCATCCTTCTGATCCCAATCCTCCGAAGAAAACCAGGTTAAGGATCCGATCGAGGGAACAGTCTGCCCGGAAGTCGCACGATCGAAAGGGTGAAAACGGGAAAAGGTCAACCAGTGAAACGCCCGGGCGAACATTTGGCGAGCGGTTGGAGCTTGGCTCTCAATGTCTCCTCGGCACCGCTGTCCTGCTTTCACCCTGGTATTTCGGTTCGGTAAGCGCTTTTGCCCAATTGCTGATCAGCGGGCTTCTGGCTGTCTGTTTGCTGGTTTGGATTTTCCGGCAATTTCGGGGTTCCGGAAACAATTTGAGGTTCCACATCGTGACGCTGCTGATCCTTGCTTTCCTGGGGATCGGGGCGTTGCAACTGGTTCAATTGCCGGATGGACTTGAGGAATCAGTAGCTTCCAGGCAGCAGGAAATTCGAGACAGGGTTGCCAGTCAGCTGGGAGATCAGCATCCTTTGTTGGCAGGTGGTGAGACGCAGTCATCAACCATCGCCCTCAATCAGCCTGCGGCAAAGTACCAATGGAGCTACTTCGTGCTGGTTGTCCTGGCTTATTTTCTTTCCGTTCGTTTTTTCAAGCGGCGGTCGGATTTGCTGCTTTTGGCAACCGCCGTGGCCTTCAACGGGGCTTTGATCTCCGTCTTTGGGATTTTCCAGAAGGTCGCGGACGCTGATTCAATTTATGGGGTCCCGCTCAAGTTCGGTGGTGCGCCCTTCTCCTCCTTTGTAAATCGCAACAACGCAGCCGGTTTTCTGCTGATGTGCCTAGGCTGTGGCATCGCGGTGCTGGTGTATTCCTATTCCAATCTCCGTTCCCGGGAATCCAGTGAGAGCAAGGCTTCACTGGAAGGGGATAAAGTGCTCAATGCTCTGATGAAGGAGATTCGCATGCTGGTGGCAAACCTGGACGTGTGGAGGATTACGCTGCTGCTGGTCTGTGGTCTGATGGTTGCCGGTATTGCACTTTCCCTTTCACGCGGTGGAAGTATCGCCTTGCTGGTTTCGGTTGTTTTCCTGATTCTTTTCCTGTTCCGCCAAAACAGAATCCGTTCCCTGGTGCTGGTCAGCCTGTTTTTTGTTCCGCTGACCCTGGGCGCTTTTGTATGGGCGAGTTTCCAGGGAGATGTGGTAGGGCGTTTGGAAACTCTCGCGGAGGACGATTTGCTTTCCACTGAAAACCGGGTCCAGTTGTGGAAAGACAGCTTGAATGCGGTGGGAGACTACCCGGTGCTGGGCTCGGGCGTCGGAAGCTACCCTTACGTCTACAAGGAATACCAGACCTTCCGGGATGGGAGCTGGTATTTCCATGCCGAAAATGTTTACCTGGAAATCCTAGTCACTCTCGGTGTGGCAGGTTTGGTTTGCCTGGTCGGTGTCGCGGTTTACTGGTGGGTGTCAGCCATTTCCCTGTCCCAAAAAAAAGGTTCCTCACGAAAGCCCAATCCCAAAACCGCTGCCATCGGGCTGCTGGCCATTTTTGCCTTGGTCAGCCAGGCCGTTGCCAATTTTTTCGACTTTGGCCTTCTGATACCGGCAAACGGTGTTCTCTTTGCCGTGTTGATGGGCGGAATGGTTGGAGTGCTTGGCAGGCAGGAACGGACTGAATCCGAGCGGAGGCCCTCCGCCTTTTTCAAGTTGCCCGTTTTTTTCAAATGGCCCCTGGTGGTACTGTTGCTCATCGGAATCGGTAATGCGGTTTATGTTTTCTGGCAGGTGCAACGAACCGAAGTGGCCAATCAAACGGCTCGCTCCAATGATCCGGGCCAGTTTTCCCTGGAGCAGATCGAGGAGCGTATCAGCCAAATTCAGGCGGTGGTCGACACCGGGGTACCCAATCTCGAGAGTTTTGAATACCTGGCGGCTCTTTATGTGATTCGTTTTCAGCATGAGTTGGCCGCCTACCGACTCGAAAACCTCCCGGCAGGGCAGCCTCGTCCCGAGAAGGAATTCCTGTTTGATTTCAGTTCGATCCGGATATTGAATTTTCAGTTTGCCAGGCTGACTCGCGAGATGAGGGACCGGGAACTGGAAAGCATCCGTAAGCTTCCTTTCTTCAAGAAGAACATTCCTGCGGCGACCCGCTGTTATGAGCGGGCATTGTCTACCTGTCCCCTTTCGGTCAGGTCGGTTGTCGGTCTCGCCGAACTCTTCCGCCTGAACGGGGTTTCCTGCACTCCCTATCTGGAGGCATTTGGCGGGTACAATGTGCAGCGTGCCTCCTGGTTTCAGCGGATGGGAGATGTCGCCGTGGCTGATGGGCGGCTGGATGCCGCCATTTCTCTCTGGAAATCCGCCATGTCGATCGATAGCTCGATTTACCAGGTCGTAATTCCGACGGCGCGTCAATTCTGTTCCGATCAGAAGGTCTGCTCGGAATTGTTAATCGATAGCCCCGCGGTTCTGGTCGAGATTGCCGATCGGTTCTATCCGGATCCAGGGGAATTTCGGGAGCAGATCTTTCAAAGGGTAATTGGTGTTCTCGGCAAAAAGGCATTTACGGATCCGGAGTCCAACTACCTGATGGGAAAGGCTCGCATGGAGGTAGGCGAGGTCGACCAGGCCATTAAAAACTTTGAGACGGCGACCCTGCTGGCCCCATCGAGGCTGGGCTGGAGATACGAACTGGGGTTGCTTTATCGGGCGGTTGGCGATGTCGATTCGGCTATCAAGGCTTTTCGCAAATGTGTCAATGGGGACCCGGAAAACAAAAAATACCGGGGGGCTCTGGAACGTTTGACCGCGGAGCTCGATTCGCTCATGCCTTGACGACCAGGATCCGGTTTCCGCTGATTTCTACCACTTTCACCTGTTCGTCCGGCTGAATGAAGGAGCCATCGGCTACCACGTCGACCGTCTGGTCACCAAACCTGACTTTGCCCGCAGGGCGGAGGACCGACTCCGCTCTTCCCCAGTCGCCAACCGAAACCACCG
>JAYZFP010000031.1:0-2200 GCA_036336715.1 Planctomycetota bacterium | reverse complement strand
ATATTCGGTTTTTCCAAAACCCTCTCAAGGCAACATTTGGTGGATTCAATCGGCACCACCGAAAAACAGGTCAGGGAATTGGAAAAAATCAGGAAGGAAGCCGAAGAAGAGATCAGGAAAAAGGTGGCTGAAATTCGTCAGAGGGCTCGTCAGAAGATGCTTGGGGAACTTGGGGAGAACCAGCGGAAAAAAGTCAGGGAATTCGAGGGGGACAGCCGGGATTCCCCACCCTCCCGACTTTGAACAGCAAGGCAGCTCCCGGAAGTCTTTCCTCGACCGGTTTTTTCCTGCGGGACGACCCTCCGGGGTTCGGGCTGAATCGAGGGTCCACCGAAAGGCCGATATTTTTACCGGTTCTGCTGGCCCGGTCATTGCCTGTGCACATCATTTTTTTGTTTCACTGAAAGAGAACAAACATGTTCGATCTGTCGGAAATCCAGGCGTCCCTGCAGGAATTCCAGCTGGATGGTTGGCTGCTTTATGATTTCCGGGGATTGAATCCGCTCGCCCAGCGGGTGTTGGAGATGCCCGAGGAGATTGTCGGTTCACGTCGGTTCTGTTATTTCATTCCTGCCAGCGGGTCCCCGAAAAAACTGGTGCATCGAATCGAGAGCACCGCTCTGGATCATCTGCCCGGGGAAAAGCGGATCTACCTGAGGTGGCAGGATTTTGAGCAGGGAATCAGGGAGATGACTGCTGCCACCGGGAAAATTGCCATGGAGTATTCCCCCGGCAACGGCAATCCATACATTTCCCGGGTCGATGGAGGTACGATTGAACTGGTGAGGTCATTTGGCCCGGAAATCGTTTCCTCGGGTGACCTGATCCAATATTTCGAAGCCCGGTTGACGCCCCGGCAGTGGCAACTGCACCTCGAGGCGGATCGCTGGACGCAAGAGGCTTTTGATCTTGCCTGGCAGATGATCCGCGAGCGGACAGCTGCTGGAGGAGCAGTTCGCGAGACGGAAGTCCAGCAGATGATCATGGATCATTTTCGGGCGAATCAACTGACCACCTATCACCCCCCGATTGTCGGCGTCAACGAGAATTCGGGTGATCCGCACTACGAGCCGGTCCAAGGGAAAGACAAACCGATTCGAGAAGGCGATTTTGTGTTGATCGACCTGTGGGCCAAAATGGATGTGCCCGGTGGGATCTATAGTGATCTAACCAAGGTCGGATTTGTCGGCTCTTCGGTTCCCCGGCAATATGTAGATGTTTTTCAGCACGTCGCTGCGGCTCGGGATGCCGGGATCCGTACGGTACGGGAAGCGTTTGAAAGCGGAGAGGAATTGTTTGGCTGGCAGGTGGATCAGGCGACCCGGGATGTCATTGAAAAAGCCGGGTTTGGAGAGTTCTTTGTTCACCGTACCGGCCACAACATTGGACAGGAAACCCATGGAAACGGGGCTCACATGGACAACCTGGAAACGAAGGAGGATCGCCGCGTCATGAGAGGGACCTGTTTTTCCATCGAACCGGGGGTTTACCTGGAAGAATTCGGTATTCGCAGTGAGGTGGATGTCTTTGTGGATGACGAAGGCCAGGTCCATGTCACAGGCGGTATTCAGAACGAAATCCTGGCGATCAGTGGCTGACGCTGTTTCTGGAAACGGTTGTGATACAGAACCGGGGATTCCGGCGCAGGGAAGCCGGCGATGGTTCTGCCGACTGGGTTCTTTCCTTTCCATGAAACAGCGGTCAAACGGAAACTGTCGCCAACCCCCCGAACGGAACGCGGCGTGCACGGATCCTCGACGGGACTGGATCCTCGACCGGACCGGGGGAAGCTGCCTGGCGGGGACCAGGTTTCTTTTTCGTCCTCCAGACCCGTTTCCAGGCAGGAAGCACCCATTGGCGAATCAAGCCCCATCGAGCAGAATCCAATGATTCCCGGAATCAAACAGGAACATCAGTATGAAGTCAGAAGCCGAGGCCCTGTCTCTGGCTGATGGGCAGGGTCTGGCCCGTCGAGTTACGCTTGCCAACTCCAACGAAATGGGGTTTCGCGTGTTGCTTGGCCGGGAAGCTTTCCGGGGACTTTTCCTTGTAGATGCCAGTCGCTCTTTTGCTGGTGGCCGACTGCGGCGGAAAAATAAAAGAAGGTCTGATAATTCCTGAAGGGTCACTCAGGGGTAACCCATGAAGCTTGGAATTCTGTCCTGCAGCCTGAACTGTTACAGCACCCGGCGATTGAAGG
>JAYZFP010000030.1:0-11527 GCA_036336715.1 Planctomycetota bacterium | reverse complement strand
GCGAAGCCGTGACCGTCGCAAAGTCGACCTGAGAGAACGTGCCGATCTTGTCGTTGACAGTCTCAAATCCTACCTGATGGCTTCTTCTGAAGAATCCACCAAGAACAAGACGGGGTTGATCGAACGGGCGGCAACCGAATCAGGGCGATAGAAAGGTCCTGAAACCCGCCAGGCAGCCGTTCAACAGCGATTTTTAGTCATCGTCCCTCTTGCCATGTAAAATTGTGGGGCAACCCAAACTCCCACCGGAACAACTGGCAATCCTCTCCTAAGGTAAAGCGACTCATCCTTAGACCGTCAATATCGCCTGTTATCTTCACCACTCCGGCAGTTCCAATTTCGCCCGATTGCGAATGATCTTCAAACCCGTTATCTTCCAGTCAGGTTGGGTTTTGGCGGATTCCCCGGGGAACAGTTTTTTCCAGCCGGGGTTCGAACCGCAATCCAAGGAGCCTCTCCCAACCGAAAGGAGCCTCTCCCAACCGAAAAGAGCCTCTCCCTGCAAAAAAGAGCCTCTCCCTGCAGAAAAGAGTCTCTCCCAGCCAGGAAGACATCGTCTGTCCGGGTTCCTTCCGGCAGAAAAAAACTCATTGAATAACTCGAAGAAATAATCAAGGAAAGAAGCATGGCTTTTACACTTCCCGAATTGCCTTTTCCAGCGGATGCCCTGGAACCCCACATCGATGCCAAGACGATGGAAATTCACCACGGCAAGCATCACGCCGCTTATGTGTCCAAGCTGAATGACGCGGTAGCTGGAACCGAATTTGAGTCCAAAAAAATCTGCGAACTGATTTCCGATCTCGATTCGGTTCCGGAAAACATTCGGACGGCCGTCCGTAATAACGGCGGTGGACACTATAACCACTCGCTTTTCTGGAGCATTCTCAGTGCTTCCGGGGGTGGCGAACCCTCTGGCGAACTGGCTGAGGCGATTCAATCAGCTTTTGGCAGTTTCGAAGAATTCAAAACGGCATTTTCCAACGCAGCAGCAACCCGCTTTGGAAGCGGCTGGGCATGGCTGGTTTCCGAGGGCGGTAACCTGTCGGTCTGCAGTTCGCCGAACCAGGACAGTCCCATGATGGAAGGCAAAACCGCCATCCTGGGCCTCGATGTCTGGGAACACGCGTACTACCTGAATTACCAGAATCGCCGACCTGATTACATCGCTGCTTTTTTCAGTATCGTGGACTGGAACGCGGTCAGCGAACGGTATGCCGAAACGAAATAGCCAAGCCGTTTCCGTATCAGAATTTTTCATCCAGAACGGGAGCCCAAACGGGCTTCCGTTTTTTTGTTTCCCATTTTTGTTTCCCACCGGGAAAACAGAGGTCGCCCCCATTACCGGTTTCCTGGCACCTTCTTTTCCGGGACATTTCGCTTGCACCGAATCCCGTATCTGCCGTTCGCTGACTGCTATCAAAAACGTGCAAGCGGTAACTCAGTTCCCGATTCGTATTGACGCCCCCAACCACTCTCACTACGATCCTGCCGCCGTTGCCGAAAACGGTTCTGATTTGATTTATTTTTTCGAGTCAGCATCCGATGAAACGATTAATTGGTGATTCCAATCACCGTTCAATGGATCGTTAGATTCAAAATCCTCGAACATGGACTCAGTCATGCGGAATCGGTGGAACCAACTCTTGTTTGTTGTCCTGGCCTGTTTTTCATTTGGATTTACCGGATGCGAGACAATGAAAAACTTTGGAAACTCCCTGGCTTTCTGGAAATCGTCACCTCCACAGGACCAGTTCGCGACCAACTCCCCGACGGCATCCTTTTCGCCAACGGCCCCTGGCACGGCCGGGTTTGGACAGAATAACGGACTCAACGCCACCCAGCGAGGAAGTTACCCATTCGGGAATTCGGCCGGTAATCCTCCGGGCTACCGCGGGAATGTGACCGCGTCCTATTCCAACGGGCCGACCACCCAGCCATCGATTCAAAACAGTCCCAATTCAGCTGGCAACGGATTCAGGCAGAATCTACCCGGTAACCGGGCTCCGTACAGCACCTCACAGCCAACTCCCAACAGGTTGACGACTTCGAACGCACTGCAAGGCAACCAGTTCCGTGCCCAGCCTTCCAATTCAAACACCTTCAATGCGTCTTCCAGCGGTACGTTTGGCAACCAGCCCAGTGGGACTCAGCCTTTGTCAACACCCACCTACGGAGCTCCCAACTCACCGGGCCTGAACACGCCTTCAGGTGAATTCCGATCGCAATCGGGTGGTTTTCAGACCGCCCCGGCCAGCGGGAAATACGTACCCAATACGAACCTGAATGGATCTTCGGTTTCCAGACCTGCCCCTGGCAATTCACCGGCTGCCAGAACTGGTTCAGGGCAACCTTCGGCCAGTTCCAACTGGAAAGACTACCCCAAGACCGCGTACCCCGGATTCGGTGCGTCATCGAGTTCCTCAGGGTTCCAACCCAAACCTGCCAATCCCCAACCGGAGTCGAAAAACGTGCAGGCATCCGGCACGCTCACACCTCCGAGCAGCGTTCCCCCCTCGATTTTTGACAAGAAGGGCCAGTATGCCCCCGGCAGTACCGGAAGTGGCGGGAAAGCCTCCAACGCAGGTTTTGAATCACGGGGAGGGCTTTATGCTCCCACTACCGGTTCCAAGATCCCAGCATCCAGTGGTCTCTACTCACCCCAGTAATTCTCAGAGAATCGCTCCCATTATAAACTAAAGAAATCACTCGCTCCCCCGGGCGATTTTTTCGTTTCCGGGCCATCTTGAAAAAAAAGACTGCTGCCGGTGAAAACTCCACTGGCAATCCTGGAATCGGTTTCAGGTCGCGGGGAACCCGAGCACCACCCATCCTGCTGAAAAGCGATTACCAGATGTCGATGCTGAGAGTCTTTACCGCGATCCAACTTCCTGATGCGGTGATCCGGAAAATCGTCTCAGCATGCGGACGGTTTGCAGGCTCGTCGGGCCTGAAATGGGTCGAACCGTCAGGACTGCACCTGACCCTGAATTTTGTCGGTGACGTGGAAGACAGGGAAATCCCGAACCTCTGCACCGCCTTCGCCAGGAACCTGGATAATCTCGATCCATTTCCCATTCAACTGCAGGGAATGGGAGCTTTTCCAAATTTTGACCGCCCCCGGGTTCTCTGGCTTGGCGTCGTCGAAGGGGAAGAACCGCTGGTGGAATTGAATCGGCGTTTTCGGGACATCATTGAAGAATACGGTTTCGTCCAGGAAAAAAGGTTCACTCCCCACGTGACCCTGGCCAGGACCCAAAAATCGAACTTGGCCCCGAATGAAATCACCCGGATGCAACAACATTTTGACCGGTTGAACCTGGATCGATTCCGGGCATCCGAGGTCGTTGTTTTCAACAGCCTGCTGGAAAAAAAAGGGCCAACTTACGTGCGTCTGTCCACGATGAAGCTTTGAGCAAAGCACCTCTGAACGCGGATACCAGCATTCGGCAAAAGATTGGCGATGGAGTCCTGGCGACGCAACATCACACTTTCCGGCGGCAGCTGGTCGTCCAACTCCTTACTTGGCGGGGGTCTTCTGATCCGCCTTTTTCTTTTCCGGTTCGGCAGCCAGGCTGATCGTCAATTTCTGGGCCTTGTCCCGGGCCATCACCCAAGTGGCATCCCCAACGTCCAAAAAGGCAAACTCGACTTTCAGGCTTTTCAGTTTCAACAGCTCTGCATTGACGGGGATTTTCAGAACTGCAGAAAAATCATTCTTTCCTGCTTCGGTCAAAACCGGCTCCACGACAACCCCCTTGGGAAGTCCAACAAGTGAGATCCGCATGGGTTGCGACGAATCCGCGCGTTGGATGGTCCCAGCCAGCCTGTGCTCGACAATCCCGTTTTTGGGCAGAGTGATTTTTTTTCCTTCGGACAATTCAACAGCTGCCAGCCTCTTGCTCTTGATGATCAGCCGTCGTGTGGACGCAGAAAAAAGCACTTTTTTCCGATCTGCCGAGAGCAACTCGGCCACGACCAGCAGTTCCCAATCCTTTTCAGCGATTTCGCTGGGAATTTCGATTGGAAAAGCGATTTCTTCGGTAGGCTTGCCAACCTCAAGATTCGCCGCCCGAATCGTTTTTTCCAGGTCATCGACAAACGTGTCTTTGTTGTTTTTGCGAACCCGCTTTTTGGGAATCTTCTGGTTCGTGATCAGTCGAATCCGAACCGGACCCTTGAGGAAATCCGGACGAGTGACCCGGACCCGGGTTCGAAGCTGGCCACCCAGGTTAACCGTTTGCCCATTTCCCAAACCACTCCACTGAACATCCAGCTTTTTCGAACTCATGGGCGCTACGGCCAACCATTTTCGGCTGGCGTCCAATGCACCAGACGTGGAGGAACCGGGACCAAAAACATCCGCTCGATAGGTTTTGCCATCCTGTTCAAAAACCGTCTCCATGGAAAAAATCCCGGGAGCTTTGCCCTTGGCCGTAAGCGTTAAAAGCCCCACGTCGGATCCCGCCGGGATGACGTCCCCGGCAACTTCATATCCAGCGTCCAAACCCTGAAATTCAAGCTTCACGGGCCCATTGTAATTGTTGCGGACAAGCTGAACCGGCACATGCACCGTCCCCTCACTTGTCATGTTGATGGTTCCCTGTCCCACCGTACCGAGGACCCCTGGCTGCCTGGTATCAAAAACACCCAATCGATAGATGTGTGATTTGCTACCGAGCGCAGAACTGTCGGAAATCTCTACCACCAGCTTGCTGACATTTCCGGGCACAGTGTAGGCCAGCAAAGCATCCTGCTCGCCCTTGCGATCGTCGTTCTGGGCCAGCACCCCGCCCTTTTCATTCCGCAAGACGATTTTGCCATCAATGGGCGAACCGATTCTTCGTCCCAGCAAATCAAACATCAGCTTGGAACCGGGTTGGACATCAACCAGGTAGAGATCTTTTTCCCTCGCTTTTTCCAATCGACCATTAATTCCAAGCGGAACGCTGCCTGCAGGATGGGGCGTTGCTGACTGGGCGACTTCCAGGAATTCTGCGTGAGGTGAAAAGTAGACCTGGGGACGGGAACCAGAAAAAAGTGGACTGGAAACGGTAGCCTGGTTCCAACCATGCTTTGGCTGTTTTTCTTCTGTCAGGAATTCGGATTCCATACCGTACTTGATCAGCCGCAAGGGACGATTGCCGGCGGCCGGGATACCGACTGGCAACGCCATGTCGGCGTAGTCAAAATTCCCAACCTTGAGGCGAAAAAAACCGGGCGAGGCACCCCGGTAGACAAAGTCGTGCATTTCAAGGCTGTAAACACCATCCGCGGGGGTCTCAAAAAAACAGCGGGCGTCCCCCTTGAGAGACCGGGAGCGTTGGGCGAACACCACCTGCTTCCCGCGTGAATCATAAATGTGCAGAACCGGACGAAGCTTGGAACCGATCCGGTTTGCCTCGACCTCGACGACCACCACGTCACCCTTTTTGGATTCAAAACTGGTTTTCAGGATCTGGGCACCGACCAGACGCCCCGACAGGGCAACAGGCAATACCTGTTGTTCCGCCGAAAAGGCCCGCTGGGGCAAGCGGTCGACGCCAATCCTTTGCGGAGACGACAAGCCGTTTTCATTCAGTATGCGGAGCGGGTACAGTCCAGGCTGTACCGATTCAGGCAGGGTGACCCGGAGCTTGAGTTGGCTGCTGCCATTCTCCGACAGGGTTTCCTGTTTGACGGGAAACGGGAGCAACAGCCTGGACCCCTTGGCCAGGTTTTGCCCGGACAGGGTGATCTCGGTTTCCGCCCCGACTTGCAATCCGCGGGGCTCCACGTTGGTAATGACGGGCTGGGCCAGCAGAGAAGTGGAGGAACAGAGGCAGATTGCCGCGGCAAGCAGAGAATCTCTCATGTTGAATCGGTGAGTCATGGCAGGTGGGAAAAAAAACACCGTCTGGATGACGGTGTTTATATCTTAGGCTTTTCAATAAGGGTCTGGCTAGTTGCCAAAAGGATCATCACCCGGTCCACCGTCTGGAAATCCACCGCCGGGACAGCCGGCAGCCGGTCCGAGGTTTTTCATCAGCTCGGCCTGTATCTTTTCCGCTTCGGCAGGCATCTTCAGCTTGAGCTCATCATAGTTATCAGGTTTGTTGATCACGATCTTTACGGAATTCCCACTCTGCTTGGGAGTCAGTTGAGTCATGACATGGTTCATGAATTCGTTCGTCGCCGGGGCAACGTTTTCATCAGGCATCTGGGTCGCCAGGGCCCCGGCAGCTGCCGCCACCCCGAGCGTTAAAGTCTGTTTTACCTTCTTGGCTGTCGATTCATCAGGAGCATTGATGGCAAGCATCATCATCAGCTCGTCGTTCCCACCACCGGCAACTGTCAGGGAATCCGACTCGATCAATGACTCTACCTGGGGAGCCAACAGGCTCAGTGTGGAAAGGAACTGTTTCGCACCGGCAATATCGACTGCCATTTTAAAGGGTTCACCAGCAGGCGCAGCTTTCATGGCCGCCTGCAGATTCGCAGTACCCTGACCAGGGGCCCCGCTCTTCAGAAAGGCTTCGGAATAGGCATCTATCGAACCACCTTCCTGGAGAACGTATACCTTGGGAGCATCCGGAGCGGCGATGAGCTTGTAGGTCTTGCCACCCTGGCTGAAATCTTCTGCCGGAGCATTGTTGAACAGCTCCGTAAATGCGGCCTGGGCTGATGTGGCGTCGGCAAATGTCAATTTGGCGTGAAAATTGTACTCACTCGGTTCGGCCATCAGGTTGTCCGGGAGTTGTACATGGAGCTGCATGTCCATCCACTTGGTGACGAATCCGGGGACACCCGGTTGTGCCGCCAACATCGCGGCTACCGCTTCGTCCTTCATCAACTGACCAACATTGACCCGCAATCCAACCTGTGCCTGCTGACCATTGCTGCCAGTACCCGATTTTTCTGAAAAGGGGTCCGAGTTACCGGCTGGCTTCTTTTCAGGTTCCGCAAAAGGATCCGCGTTGCCCGCAGGTTTCTTTTCCGGCTCGGCGAAGGGGTCCGCGTTACCGGCTGGCTTCTTTTCAGGTTCCGCAAAAGGATCCGCGTTGCCCGCAGGTTTCTTTTCAGGTTCGGCGAAGGGATCCGCATTGCCGGCTGGCTTCTTTTCGGCAGGCTGTTCGGCGGGATCAGGTGTTTTATTGGCGGGCGCCTTGGCTGCCCCGCTGGTGCCAAAGGGATCCTCATCACTCTTGGCACTTTCCGAGGGATCACCAAGCTTCACGGGCTTGCCGGAGTTTCGCAACTTTTCATCCCGCTTGAATGCTTCCAGCCGCGCTGCCTCAATTTTCTTTTCCCGCAGTCGAATCTGGATGCGTGCCTGTTTGCGAATCTTTTCAATCATCGCCCGTTCACTACCCTGAATTCGTTCCAGTGACCGTCCAATCGGGTAAAACTGCGCCGCACCCTGGGCTTCCAGCCTGCCTCCTTCTTCAAAATCCTTGCCCGCTTCCTCCGCTCGCCCCAATTTCATTTTTGCCAGTCCGCGGAAGTAGTAGACACGCGGATCATCCGTCCCAAGCTCGATCGCTCCGGTCAGGTTTTTATGGGCTTCTTCATAGGAGCCATCGAAGTAGGCGTGAACAGCCTGCCCATAAAGCTCGGTAATCGCGAGTTCATCTTCAGCAGTCAGTCCGCTACAGGTTGTCACGAATAAGACAACCGATACCAAGATCCCGTTCCTGGTCATCAATTTGGCTCCTCGGAGAAAGTTGATTGAAGTTCAGTCCTGATTGGACTGATGATTCGATCCCTCGAAGTGAAAAGTCCGTCCCGGTCGAAACAGAAGGCTGAAGAGGTGATTTCGCCGCTGGCAACCCTTTTGTTGCCTGATTGAGCAATCGCCCCGTTGGAACGATCCCCGCTGGAGCGATCCCCGCTGGAGCGATCAATGCGGCGCAAAGACTCGATCAACCTTCTTTGTTAACTATTCGATGATAATTCGATTTTAGCCGTTTTTCAAGCAATTCAGGACGTATCCCGCCCCCCGTTCGCCGCAAATCACCGACGTTTCCTGCAATTCCGATCATTTCATCCAAAATGAGTGCCCATCGCCTCAGCCCTGAGTCGACCAGGAGGATGAAAGCCGGGTACTTCGGAAGACCGCGTTTTGTCCGGGCATCCCCTTTGCGACAGGCAAAGCCATCCTCGGGTCTCGCACTCATCCATCGATAGAAAACGAGCTCCCCGGGTGCTGCAGAAAGGGTTCCGGAAAGATCTGCAACCTGCGTTTTTCCGCCCAGTTCACACCACGGCTTCTTTCATCGAGCGGCCCCCCGGGTAGGGACTTTTTGACCTGGGCTGGAATCGGCGGACGGGGCGCTACCATCGCTCATGTCAGGGCGAACACCGAAACAGCGAACGCCCCCCGGGACAGAAAGTTCAGGAACTCCCATGATCCGCTACATCTGACAACTTAACCCACCTGCGGCAGGAACGTAGCAGTTCCGGGTGTAGTCCATCACCATGCGATGCGAACTGAAACGCCAGGCCAGCGTACTGATCGAGTTCATCATCATGTGAATCCACTCCCTTGGCAAACCATCACGATCCCGGAAATAGAATGTCGGAATGATCTTGTTCTCAAGGGTTTCGTAAAGGGAAGCGGCATCTCTCTGATCGGTAATGGCATCATCCACGTGCTGTGTCCCTTTACCAATCGCAAAACCGTTGACACCGTTGTAGGCCTCGGACCACCAACCGTCGAGAACCGAGAAATTGAGCCCCCCATTGTAGACGACTTTTTGCCCACTGGTCCCGGATGCCTCAAGGGGACGCCTCGGATTATTCAGCCAGACATCCACACCCCGGATCAGGTGCCGACAGACGTTGATATCGTAGTCCTCAAGGAAAACCACCGTTTCCCGGAACCTCGGATCATGCCTCAAGTTGGCAACGGACTGGATAAACTGCTTTCCCGGTTCATCTTTGGGATGCGCCTTGCCTGCAAAAACAAACTGAACGGGCCTCTGGGAGTCATTGGCGATCGCCGCAATCCGTTCCAGGTCCTGAAACAGCAGGCGGGCTCTTTTGTAGGTTGCAAAACGGCGAGCGAATCCAACCGTCAACACGGCAGGATCCAAAATGTGGCGTGCCCTTTCGATGGCGGCATCCCCTTCTTCCCGCCGCCGGCAACTGGCCGAGACACGCCGGCGCACAAATTGGATCAACTGGTTTTTCAGAACGTTGTGCGTCTCCCAGAGTTCACCAGGATCCACATCGTAGATTCCCTGCCAGACCTCCGGCTCTCCCATCCTGGTCGTCCAGTCCTGTTGGAAGAACTTGTCATACAGGTTTTTTATCTGGACCGACAGCCAACTGGGAATGTGAACACCGTTGGTAATGTGCCCAATCGGGATTTCCTCCTCCACACGCCACGGCCAGAGCGAAGCCCACATGCGACGTGAAACATGGCCATGCAACTGACTGACAGCATTTGCTTTCCTGGACAACTTGAGCCCGATCACCGTCATGCAGAAGGATTCACTGGTATTCTGTGGATCGACGCGTCCCAGGCTCATCAACTGGTCATAGGTAATCCCCAATTCATCCCTTAACGGACCGAGGTGTTCCTCGACGAGGTCACAGCCAAATCGATCGTGTCCGGCGGGTACGGGTGTGTGGGTAGTGAAGGCGGTCTGCTGCGTGACTTCCCGAACCGCGTTTTCAAAAGAACACCCATCATCTGCCATTTTTTGCCGCATCACTTCCAGTGGGCCAAAAGCACTATGCCCTTCATTCAGGTGATAAACTCCGGGTGTGATCCCCAGCGAAACGAGAGCTCTCACGCCACCAACGCCCAGCACCAGCTCCTGACGGATCCGGGTTCTTTCATCGCCCCCGTACAGTCGACTGGTCAACCTCCGGTCATCCTCCGAGTTCCCCTCAACATTGCAGTCCAGCAGGAATAGCCGAACCCGACCGACATCCAGTTGCCAGACTTTGGCACCAATGTTCCCGCTGCGGGTTTCTATCGCAATACGGACAGGCAGTCCCTCCGTATCCAACGCGGGCCGCATGGCGATGTCATGGGTGTTGGTATCAACGTAGGTTTCGTGCTGGTAGCCGTTTTCATCAAGGTACTGCCTGAAATATCCCTGGCCGTAAAACAGGCCAACTCCCACCATCGGAACGCCAAGGTCACTGGCGCTTTTGATGTGATCACCCGACAGGACCCCCAGCCCGCCGGAGTAGATCGGCATCGATTCATGAATACCGAACTCGGCAGAGAAATACGCAACGGGTCGGGCTCCGAGAACACCCGCGTTGGTCATTCCCCAGGTCCGTGTATTGGCCAGGTATTCCTTCAACAGTCGGTAGCACTGGTTGATTCGGCAATAGAGTGCATTTTCCGAGGCCCGCCTGTCCAGCTGCTCGGGAGTGTAATCAGCCAACAGTTTGACAGGGTTATGATCGCATTGCCGCCACAGGACCGGATCAATATCACGGAACAGCTCCACCGCGTCAGATGACCAGACCCACCACAGATTGGAAGCCATCGACATGCATTTATCATAGAGCTCCTGGGCGGTCATTCCGTCCCGGGTCAGTTTGGACGAATCGGAAATTACGGTTGCCATGTTTGAGAACACCTGTCGTTCTGGATGGAATTGCATTTGAGAGGCGGGAGCGGCGTCTTCCACCGAAAGCCATCCCGGCAGGAACAGGGCCCGGTCAACAGGCCCGTCCGTTATCAGCTATAATCGCCTGTCAGCCTGAAACGGCTTGAGAAAATCCGCCAAACAACCTGATTCACCCGCTATCCATGTCGATTATTGGTGCCCATGATCTCGATTCCCAGAGAACCAAGCTGGCAGAATTGTGCCAGCAACTCAGGGAGCTCCCTCACGTGCCTGAGATCGTTGAACTTGCACGCAAACGTCAGCAGCTGCTGGCAAGCTACGACGTCCATCGCTGGTTCGTTCCCACCGAATTCGGAGGCTTCGGCTGGAGTGCGAGGGAACAGGTGGAGGGTTATCTCGAAATCAGCTCAGCCTGCCTCTCCACAGCTTTTGTACTGACCCAGCGAACTGGAGCCGTCAATCGAATCGCCGCCTCAACCAACGATTCACTGAAAAGAGCCTGCCTGCCCGGACTGGCGGCAGGCAAGGAATTTGCCACGGTCGGCATTTCACACCTGACCACCAGCCATCGTCACCTTGGCAACCCGGTGTTGACGGCCCGGAAGACTGCGGGCGGGTTTGAGCTGAACGGCTTCAGCCCCTGGGTCACCGGTGTCTCTTTCGCCGATTCGGTCGTCGTGGGGGCAACCTGCGACGATGGAACCGAAATCCTCGCACATGTCACGACCGGTCAGCCAGGTGTCAGCCGCCCTCCCCTCCCCCAGCTCGTTGCGCTGACAGACTCCTGTACCGGAGAGATTCGTCTCGAAAAAGTACTTGTGCCAAACGACCGGCTGGTTGCCGGTCCTGCCGAAAAAATCATGAGCTCAGGGTCGGGAGGCAATACGGGCGGATTACAGACCTCGACGCTGGCGATTGGACTCTCCCGGGCAGCGATCGATTTCATCGAGGAA
>JAYZFP010000029.1:0-16891 GCA_036336715.1 Planctomycetota bacterium | reverse complement strand
CACCTGATCTCCGCCAGATGGTACCGCGGGATCACCTGATCTCCGCCAGATGGTACCGCGGGATCACCTGATCTCCGCCAGATGGTCCCGCGCGATCAACCGATAGCGGACCCGGTTGGAACCCCTGTCCAATGGAGCCTTTCGAATTGTCGTTGACTGCCGGCAATTGGGGCAATAGCAGTTTGCGACAGCGAACGGGCAGAAGGATTTGCCGAGTTGCGGTTTGCAAGCAGTTTTAGATTCCGTGCAAGCAGTTGGAAGGTCGGTCATTCTGGGAGCGCATCAAAAAGGCCCCTGAAACGGGGCCTCTATTGAATTGCATTTCACGAATGGTGGTTCGTGATCTGTCGCGGAAAAGCTTACTTGGGGGAACCCTGGTTGTCACCCAGTCCTGCCAGACCAGAAAGGCCTGCCAATCCAGCCAGTCCGGCGAATGCACCGCCACCACCACCGATGGCACCGCCGGAAACAACGACTCCACCATCCCCGGGAATAAATACAGCGCCTTCGTCTTCATCGTCTTCGTCTTCAGCTGCATCTTCCTGATCCTGAATCAGTCGGAAGGTCTGACCCTCGGCGAGAGTGACATCCGCACCCTGCTGCACACGGAATGAAACGTTCGTCGTTTTGGAAGCTTTTTGAACTTCAAGGCCTACCACGGCAAAGCCATCTTTGGCCACAACCATCAACGAGTAGACTCCGGCTTTGACGTTCGCAAAACGGTAGGAGCCGTTTGCAGCCTCAGTTTCCTGGACGATTTCGTCACCACGAATCAAAAGGACCCGGGCAGCCGCAGTTGAGCGACCCGCCAAATCCGATACCCTTCCGGAAACAGTTCCTTCGGTGACGGTGGGCGAAACAGCACGCAGCGAAACCAGTTCGGTGTTGACTGTTGAAGCGGGCTTGGATTGGCTAAGCAATCTGGATTGTGATTTCAGGACTTTTCGAGCGATGCTCATGGGAGCGGGCATGGCGACCAGCTCCACCAATTGGTGCTGTTCGTCCTTTTCAACAATTTCAATACCCGTTGCCAACAGTGCCGAAGAGCCTGCAGCCAGAAAGTTGTATTTCCCAGGTTTGACACCCTTGATTTCGAACAAACCCTTGGAATTGGTTCGTGCGGAATGCAGTTCCAATCCGTTTCGGGAAAGAGAGACAGCCACGTTCTCAACGGGGCTGGTGGCCGAAAAAGAAGCCAGAGCAACGCTGATCCGACCGGACAAAACCCCCTGATCATCGAGCGAAAGGGTTCGAATGCTATTTTTTTCCGGTTCAGGCAAAGTCTCTTGACCGGTCGCAACCATTCCGACACCAGTCAAAACCGCCAGTGCTGCGAATGTATTGATTACGGACTTCATTCAATTTCTCCAAAAGTGGATCTGCGGAATGTCGAACCAATACCCGGTTCAACATATGCAAAGAATAGTTGGCAATGCGATATTTTTCAACCAAAAACTCCCTATTTTCCCAATAATGCTCGCAATCTGGACAACCTTCCCATCCTTACAGGGAAGGAGAGAATTTGTTCCGCTGGGATCTCTTAAGGGGATTTTTTCTTGAAGTGCTCTGTTCTGTCGATGCAAAACTGGGTAAGCACGGTTAATTCGAGGAAAGAAATTCGTTCGAGACAGTTCGTTTTTCCAGCAGTTTCGTCCAAAAGGCAAGCGGAAACCGCATCCACCATCTCAAAGGGCGAAAAGTTGGCGCCCAGTTTCCCCCGGGTTTCGGAAGAAATCCCATTGTCAGTGCGGATTTGCCGTTCCAATTCCGGAAAGAAATCCATGGGTCCCGCTTTGCGGAACCAGTACTTTGCATTTGAAAAGTCTCCCTCTCTACGGTGCATGATTCCGTGAAGGTAACTTCCGGTTGAAGAATGTATGGACTGGCTGATGGTATGGGATTCATCCAAACAGTCCTGAAAGAGCCAGGCTGCCGATAGAATGCACCACGTGAAATCGTCGGTATTCGCCGATTGTAACTTCCGGCCGATTTTTGTCAGTTCCGAGTTGAAGTCTGGCTGGGGTGTTCCAGGACCCAGTCCGAGTTGGCCATTGTCAGGAAACCATCGGTCAATTTGACCAAATTGGGACAGATCCATGGATGTGTGTGTGGGGATAGAGGTGGTTTCAGTTTCTTACCCTGTCCACGATAATCTTTTTTTTTCTGCTAAGAAAACAGAGTGATGAATAAATTCCCGGATTTGAACCAGCGAAGCTCTGATCTGCTCGATTCGATTGAGGCCAAATCCAGGCTGCTCAATATTGAATGCCACTCGCTGGGCGAGGCCAGGCTGTTTGACTTTGGTGTGGACTGTCCAGGTGGTCTGATGGCGGGTCTCGAATTGGCCCGTGTCTGTTCAGCGGATCTGGCCCGAATTGAATTGGGGCAAATGGCGGTTGGCCAAAGTCATTTTCGCTCGGTCAGCTTCATTTCCGATCATCCCCTGGCAGCCTGCATGGGCGCGCAGTACGCCGGGTGGCCCCTCCAGGTCGACGATTATTTTGCCATGGGCTCCGGTCCGATCCGGTCGCTTCGAGGCGAGGAAAAGATCCTGACTGAATACTCTCTGCACGAAAAATCAGACCAGGGTGTGGTTTGCCTGGAAACCGGGAAAATTCCAACCGAATCGGTTGCCCGGCAGTTGGCGGAGGAAGCGGGTGTTTTGATGAAGAATCTCCTGGTGGCAGTGGCTCCGACAAGATCGATCGCAGGGTCAATTCAGGTCGTTGCCCGGAGTCTTGAGACTTGCATGCACAAGTTGCACGAGTTGGGTTTTGATCTGAGGGAAGTTGTTTCGGGTATTGGTTCCGCGCCGATTCCACCGGTTGCCAATGATGATCTGAAAGGGATTGGTCTCACCAACGATGCAATCCTGTTTGGTGGCAAAGTGGATCTCTGGGTACGCTCAGGGGAAGATCGAATCCGGCAGTATGGTCCGCAAACGCCCAGTTCTGCTTCTCCTGACTACGGTACTCCTTTCTATGATTTGTTCAGGCAGAATAATTTTGATTTTTACAAGATTGATCCCCACCTGTTCAGCCCGGCCCAAGTGACGTTTCACAGCCTCGAAAGTGGCAATTCGATGACGTTCGGTTCACTGGACGAAAAGTTGTTGACGGCTTCCTTTGGAAATCAGGCGTTCACCTCATGAGCAGGCGATTGACGGTTCTTTGTGGCGAAAGGAGCTGGTACCTGGCAGACCTTCAGCGTGCCGGTCAGCAGATGGGCATCACGGTTGGACGGATGGGATTTTCAGACCTCGGCGCCGGGTTGGCCAGTCAATCAGTCGGATTTGAATCAAAGCAGAAGAGTCCCTGTTCCGGAAGTTCCCTGCCGGCAGTTCCCGGTCGGAGATTCCTTTCGGGAATGGCTTCGACGGACGGCGCATGCAGCCCGGAAACTGTTTTGGTAAGAACCATGCCCATCGGTTCACTGGAGCAGGTGATCTTCAGGATGGACGTTCTCAGGAACTGGGAATCGGAGGGAGTCCGGGTGGTGAACCCGCCTCTCAGCCTCGAGACCTGCATTGACAAGTTCCTCACATTAAAAGAATTCAGTTGCCAGGGCATTCCCTTTCCGGAGACAGTTGCCTGTCAAACCACGCACCAGGCGATGGATGCATTTCAAGACCTGGGAAGTGACGTGGTGGTGAAACCCATTTTCGGTGGTGAGGGGAGAGGGATCATGCGGGTCGGGGAAGAGGAAATGGCGTACCGGGTCTTCCGAAACCTGGAGATGTCCCGCAGCGTGATGTACCTGCAGAAGTTTGTCGCGAATGTCAAAAAAGACATCCGGATCCTCCTGATTGGCGACCAGCATTTCTCAATGCTCCGCACCAATCATCATTCCTGGATTTCCAACGCCTCGATGGGAGGGGAGGGGGTGCCGTACCAGCCAAATGATGAAGAACTGGAAATAGCTTTCCGGTCAAAACGAGCCATCGGTGGCCAGGTCGTCGGGATTGATCTGCTGCAGGATGATGCAGGACGCTATTTCGTTCTGGAAGCCAACGCGGTTCCCGGTTGGCAGCTTTTGGGAAAGGTGCTCCAGCGTGATATCGCAGCGGAGGTTCTCTCCTGGCTTTTTCAAAATACCGGAAGCTGAGGGCGCTGCCAGAATTGGAGCCGGCCCCTCCCGGTAACGCGCGGCTGGGATACCGGCCGTCATTCCCCCCGCGAATTTTCCTCAAACCAGTGCAGGATATAGGCGACTTTGGCCAGCAGGTGGCTTGGACGGGAGGCAATCCCGTGGCCGGCACCCGGCACACGGACCATCGCAGTCTTGACCTGCCGTAACTTGAGGGCCTGGTAGAACTGTTCCGACTCCGAAATCGGGGTTCGATAGTCGTTTTCCCCCGTCAGCAGCATGGTGGGAGTCCGGACATTTCCTACCAGCGATATGGGGGACCGCTTGAGGTAGGTTTCCGGATGTTCCCATGGGTAACCCGGAAACCAGTACCTGTAAAAATAGTGATAAGAATCAGCCGTTAGCGCGAAGCTGTACCAGTTGATAACCGGCTTGGCCACAACGGCTGCCTGGAAACGGTTGGTTTTTCCAATAATCCAGCTTGTCAAAACGCCTCCTCCACTTCCGCCGGTCACAAAGAGACTGTTTGGCCGGACGTATCCCTTTTCGATCAGGGAGTCCACTCCCGAAATCAGGTCGTCGAAGTCCTGCCCCGGGTAAGCGTGGTGAATCAGGTTGCCGAACTCCTCACCATAGCTGGTGGAGCCACGCGGGTTGACGTAAAGAACCACGTAGCCGGCAGCCGCCATCAGCTGCATCTCCGCTGAAAAGCGGGGACCATAGTTGGCGAAGGGGCCTCCGTGTATTTCCAGGATCATGGGGTATTTTTTCTTCTGGTCGAAGCCGGGTGGTTTCACAATCCAGGACTGGATTCGCCGGTTGTCAAAAGAGGAAGAAAACCAGTGCTCCTCCACAACGCCCAGGGTCCGGTGATCCACCAGGTCGGAATTCAAGTCCGTCAACCGGACGACTGGAGAACGATTGCCATCGAGGCAGGCGACGTCCGCCGGACGCTGGCTGGTGCAAAGGGTGAAGCAGACCGCATCAGTCGATGAAACACTGAAGCTGCCACTGGCATAGGGACGACCGATGGTGGTACCACCGACATTGCCGGCCAGTTTTTTGAACTCACCATCGGGTGAAAAAGAGCCCAGGTGGGTCGTGCCCTGGTCGTCATAAAGAAACAGCAGCTGCTGGCTGTCAGGCGCCAGTTGAAGTCCGCGTATGTTCCGATCGAATTCCCGGCTGACAATCTCCTCACTGCCGTCCTCGCGCAATCGGTAAATTCTTGATAGCTGGTAGCCCTTGAGGTTGTCTACGTTCCCCAGGAATAGCAGGCTGCCATCCGCAAGCAGCAGGGGGGTGCCGGTGGCTCCTTTCCGATTGGTCAGTTTTTGGATCTGCAGGGTCGCCAAATCCAGTTGGAAAAGGTTTCGGCGGTTGGGCTCCAGTTCAGCGTTGGCCGACCGATTGGCTGCAAGGATGATCGATCGGCTGTCATTGGACCAGGTGAAGTCACCTTCATGGTCGTAATTGCCCTGGGTCAATTGACGGGCGGTTCCCCCCTCGGCCGGCACGACAAACAGGTGGTGGTAGCCCTCCCGCAGGTAGCCGCGTCCATCGGCCCGGTACTTGAGGCGAGTGACCAGTTTCGGTGGTTCAGCCCACTGGGCACCCTTTGGTTTGCCAGGCAGGCGCATTTTGTTTTCTGGTGGATTGGGAACGAAGGATGAAAATGCAATCTGTTGGCTGTTGGGCGACCAGCGGATGCCGGTTGGCGATTCAGGAAGTTGGGTCAGTTGAGCGGTTTGACCGGTGTTTATCCAGCGACAAAAAACCTGGCGGCGATTGCCATCACTCGCGAGGTAGGCAATTTTTTTTCCATCGGGCGACCAGCGGGGGGACGAAGCGATTACGTCTGCGTCGGTCAGTGGACGGTGATCGGTACCATCGGTTTTTACACTCCACAATCGGGAAAGTGTCCGGTCACGCATGATGTCGAAGGATGTGCGGCAGTAAACCACCGAGTGTCCATCCGGTGAGATCTGTGGGTCGGCCGCATATTCCAGTTCAAAAAGGTCCCGCATGGAAAAAGGCCTGGTAACTTTTTCCGGGGAACTGGCCTGCTGACTCCAGCAGGTCGAGCGGTCAAACCAGGAACCGTGGAACGTTGGGAGCAGGAAAGCGGCACAGGAAAACGCCGTCCGGAAAAACCGGGACTGGCAAAGAGCTGGCAAGAATCTGCAGCGGTTGATTGCATTCATGGAAGAAACCGTTTTGCGCCGGGATGCGGGAAGGATGTCAGTTCCGAATGGGGCCGGAATGATTGATGCGGGAGGCGTTCCGGTCTTCGCCGGGGGTGGTGAAACGGTATTTTTCGTTTTCAAGGCTGTCACCGCTTTGACGGTCAAAGGAATCCTCGGAAATTTTTTCCGGAATGCTGTCGCCGGTTTCACGGATCCATTGCAGCAGTTTACCGCGAAGTGTCGATTCCCGGTTTTGAACCTGTTCATCGCCACTTCGATTGTTCAATTGCAGCGGGTCCTTTCGGGAGTCGAAAAATTCGGTTTCCTTCCGCGGGGCCAAAAGCACGTCCTGCTGTGCGGGTGAGAGTTGTCCCGCGTTTTTCTTTTTCAAAAGGGACTGGTGAGAGGGTGAACGCACCGAGTCGGCAGGACCCTGCCACGCAAACTGGGGGCGACGATTGATGATATAGAGGTGACCCTCGTTATCCCGGATGGACCGGCCATGGGCCTCGTAGTCGTGCCAGTTGTGTTCGGAAAAAACAAAATCCCGGACGATTTTCCCGGGATCCGAAAAGACGGGCTGGAGACTGACCCCCTGGAAAGATTCCGGCGCGGGGATTTTGGCAGCAGCCAACAGGGTGGGTGCCAGGTCGATGACGCTCACCAGGCCACTTGCCTCAGCTCCCCGGGACCGAATGCCTTCGGGCCAATGGGCGACCAGGGCCGTTTTCATGCCCGAGTCGTGAAGACGAGTTTTGGCCCTGGGAAAGGGGCGACCGTTGTCGGCGAGCACGAGGATGAGCGTGTTTTTGAGCTGGTCTTCTTTTCTCAGTTGCTCGACTACTTGTCCAATGAAATAGTCAAACCGGGTGACCTCGTTGTAATAGGAAGCCAGGTCCCTGCGGGTTTCGGCATCATCAACCAGGTAGGGAGGAACGAGAACACGTTCCGGGGAGTGCATTTTCCCATACTTTTTCTTCCATTCCCTGTCTGCATCCCAGGCCCGGTGTGCGTCGATTGCAGCAAACCAGAAGAAAAAGGGTTTGTCTTTGGGGCGATTGGCAACCGTTTCTACCCATTTGCTTTCGCCACCGTGGTTGTCTTTGACCTGACCATTGTCGATCAGGTCAAAGGCCTTTCCCGGGATCGGTTGACCCGGCTGGGGTTTGTCACGACGCATGTGTTTTTTTCCGACCAACGCCGTGTAGTACCCCGCCTCCCTGAGCAATTCGGGAAACCACCTAAGGTGGGAGGCGATCGGCAAATGCAGTTCGGCCGCCTTGCCATTGTTGTGGGGGTATCGGCCGGTAATGATACTGGCCCGGCTGGGACTGCAACTGCTCGCTGTCAGGAAGGCATTGGTGAATTTGAGGCCATTGGCCGCCAGTTGGTCGATATTGGGGGTCCTGGCAAAAGTATTGCCATAGCAGCCGTAGTCGTTCCAGCTGACGTCATCCGCAATAAAGACAATCATGTTGGGGCGATCATCACCCCGCGTTGCCGATGAGGCGAACAGGCCACTGATCAGGAAAACAACAAGAGCGGGAAGCAATCGGTGGGAGATCATCACTGGAAACCGGGGAAAGGGACTGAATCTGTCCCTGAATTCTAACCGCTTAAATGGGGATCGAAAGCAGGCCCGCAACCCGGCTCCCCAGCAAGAAAACCCGGGGGAGTGTAATTTTTCTGGTCCCCGCAGGGCAGCCACGCCGACCGAATACGTTGTGCGCAGGCCGCATGTTGTTTTTTGGCAACCAGTTGTTGATGTTTGGCAACCTGCCTGGGGCGGATTGCATTGGTTTTCGGTGTTTTGCCGGGAAATGACACCTGCTCTGTTTTGGCACGTCGCGTGCTTGGTGTTGTGTGGGGGGTCTGAGACGAACAAGGGGAACCATATGCACGCAGGACATTTAATCGAGTTGGCTACCAATCTCTCGTTCCATGCCGACCGGGTGATCTACAAAACCCCTCCGGAAATTGTCAAATCGGAGGATTTCTGGGCCATTGCAAAAGAGAGGCTGCAACGTTGGAACAGGACGTTTTCCATTTTCCACGACGATTTAACCTGCCCGGACCAGGATCATGATTCCTGGGCAGCGATTTCCTGTGTCATCGAGGAAATTCTCTGTTCCGAATTTTTCGTTCGAATTGCTTCAGCAGCCTTTGTGTGCAAGGACGCAAGATTTGAATCCAATCTTAACGGTCCGGTCGCCCGCGCGGTCTTCCTGTTTCACCTGGAGGCCAGAGTCAGGGCGATGGAGTTGATTGAAATGGGGTTGGTCAGTGGGACCACCGAGGCACGCCGACTCAACGATTTGCGGAAGCGTCTGGAGAGCTGGTGTGACCTATTGCTTGGATTTTTTCCTTGCGAAATTACCCGTGAATTCTCGTTTGATCCGGAAAGAAACCGGGATTTCAACCAGGATATCAGCGAAGAGTCAGAAAATTCCCGCCAGTCAGTGGAGCGATTGCTCAGGATTGCGATCCGGGAATACGGGCGAAAACTGGTAAGTAATCCAGCGGCCAATCCGACGTTGAACCGTCGCCTGGCAAATCTTTTTTCCTTTTTTGAATTTGAATCGGTGGAGTCCATTGATCCCTTTGCAACACAGGCAATCAATGATCTGACCAGTGATGCGGAGCGATGGATCGACGATTACCTGACGGTCAGGTAGCCATCATTCTCCGATCAGGCGGAGTAACTTTTCTGTTGCATCCGGTTTGGAGAAATCAATCCGGACTGCGTTTCTCCCGCCGGCTTTCTGCAAGCCCGGCAACCCGCCGAAACGATCGATCCCAGGCATGAACCAGGGAGAATAGATGCTGTTGGCCGAAAATGTGTCTCTGGCCTGGGGTTCCATTACCAGTCCCTGGACGGATTGGGGCATCAATGCCGCAGCAGCGGTAAGCAACGCGCCTGTTTTACCGCGTCCTACCAGGAAAATTCTTTTCGGGTTTCGATCATGATTTTCCAGCATCGTCAGCAGATTGAGCAGGTCGTGCGTCCTGCGGGCGAACAGGGTGTGGTTGTAGCCAAACGAGTAGGCTGCAGCTTCCCTCGGGTTTTCGACCTTTCGTGTTTTTTCCAGAGCTTTGCCGGGCGAAAATTCTCCCTGGAACAGCAGGTCGAGGCCGACCACGCTGATTCCCTGGTCGACCAGTTCGGCGACCATTGTCGATGGTTGGGAATTCTTTTGAAACAGGTCGTTTTTACCAGCTTCGCTGGTCATGACGACCACGTCTCCCTTCCACTCTTTCGGGTGGATAAAGGCGACTGGAACCTCTTCCTGTTGCCGAAGATTGCGTAGCGGACCGCCCATCACGAGGAAATCGCCCTGGTCCTGCTTGAATACGTTTTCGTACTCGATGTCTGCGGCAGCGGGGGCAGGGCGTTGGAACAGCGCAGCAAAAGCCTTTTGCAAATAGGGCTTTTGCCTCGTTGCACTGGTGGTGGCTTCCGCCAGGTTTTTGCTGGCATCGTCTTTCCACCAGGTGAGCAAACGTCGTTCAAAATCGGGATCCTCCACTGGCCGCGGATAGCGATAATTCCAGACGGTCAGTTCGCGCGACGTCACACGCCGGTAGGGTTTCTCGACCGTGGACGTATCCAGGCCAAAGTGCTGGCGGACCAGTCGGTACATGGCTGTCCGGGAAATCTTGTTGTAATTGTGTTTGAATTCGGTGCGATCCACCAGGTGAACATTTTCTTCCGCACCCAGCATTCGATAGAGTTGGCGAAGCTGCGGATAACCCTTGGTTTTCATTTCCCGGGTCCAGTCGTCCGCCGCGGTGACCCCCATCGGCTTGGGAGCAAACAGTGCGGCCAGTTCAACATTGCCGGTGGTGATTCGCAGCAGGCTGCAGTTTTCGCAGGTGCATCCTCCCTGCATGGCGGTGGATACCATGACCGCTGGAAAGGAAAGCTGGATCCGGTCATCCACTGCGGCGAGCAAAAAGGTCTGGGTGCCTCCACCACTGGCACCTGTCACCGCCAGGCGACCGATATCCACTTCCCCAAGCGATTCAAGGAAGTCCAATGCCCGGATGGAGTTCCAGGTTTGCAGGCCCATGATGGATTGCAGGTTCCTTTCGGCCTGCGGGCTGAAAAAGCCCCAACCCTCTTCCCGGTTGTACCCGGGTCTCTGGCTGGCAAAACGGTGGGCCAGGTCGTAGCTGATTTGTACGCTGTCCGCATAACCAATCATGTCGTACTGAAAAACCACGCAACCCATTCTCGCCAGGTGAACGCAGCGTGCCTGAATTGGATTCCTGGCCGTTTCCACTTCCGTTTCGGCCCCTTTTTCAACCTGTTGCCGGGCTGTGCCCTCGCCAGCATCGTAAAACCGACCATTTGCCCAGTGGCCATGGGGACAGAGGATGCCCGGGATTTTTCCCTTCGAATCATTGGGACGGTACAGACTCCCGGTAACGTAAAAACCGGGCATGCTTTCAAAGAAAACTTTTTCGACGCTGTAATCCCCCATGTCGCGCCGACCGTGCATGACCGTGTTCAAATCGGACCGGGTGGGTTCGGGTACCAGGCCCAGGGCGACCTTGACCTGGAAACGGAGTTCCGCGCGGCGAGCTTTCCACTGGTCAGCCGTTGATGGCGGTTGAAAGGGAAAATACCCATTCAGGTCCTTCAGTGGCCTCAGGCGAATGTCTGCCGGCGTATCCCCCAGGACGGTGGGGGCCTGGGCCGCAGCCGAAAGGGAGAGAAGGGTGGTCACCAGGGGCAGCAGAGGAAGGAAGAACCGGGAGTGGTCCATGAGTAGCCTCAACGGGACAGGGATGGATTCTGGAAATTTGGGCATTCATGATAAGCGATTTCCGCTTGCGGGTGAAACTTTTCATCCGTTCCACCGGTTCGGCGGGGCGGGATGCCTCAGACCCGGGAGGACCCTTTCGAGAAGGCTGGGCTTTCCGGTGTCCGTCGTCACACGAGAACCCGGGTGGGTGTGATCTGTGGGTGGCTCATTCCCGCGAGATACCTGCCAACCACCTTGACGTTTTGGCTGTTGGGTAAATCATCTCCGCAGGAATGAATTTCCAGGGGCGTCCTTCTGGTATTTGCCAGAATTTGTCAAACTGGGTTTTTATATTTCCGGAGATTGGCCATGAAACCAGGTTTGAAAACAGCTCTTGTAACAGGTGCCGGCAGGGGGATTGGAAGATCGATCGCGCGATTGCTGGCGGAGGATGGAATGCAATTGCTGGTTACCTCACGCACCCAATCCGAGCTGGAATCCCTGGCGAATGAAATCCGAACATGCGGTGGTCTGGCCGAGACGATGGTCTGCGATTTTTCCCGACGTTCGGATGTGGCAAACCTCGTAGCAAAACTGGCTCCCTGGGACGTGGATATTCTGGTCAATAATGCCGGCCTCGGCAGCAGTCAGAATCCGAGGCCACTGACCGACTTTGATGATGATTTCTGGGACACGACGATGGAGGTCAATGTCACCGCTCCCTATCTTCTGACCAAGGCTCTTTTACCCGGAATGATTGAAAGGGGGTTTGGTAGAATCATTAATGTTTCGTCCATCAACGCCAAGGTTCCTGCCCTGCATGGAGTCGCCTACACAGCTTCCAAACACGCGATCGCTGGTCTGACCAAGGCAACGGCAAATGAAATTGCAGGATCCGGTGTAACCGCGAATGCGATTTGTCCCGGAGTGACCGCAACCGCCATGAATGATCTCAGGGTGCAGTACGACGCGGATCGGCTCCAAAGCGCTTTTGCGGTTGTGGAAAAAAACTCGACTCCGTACGGTCGGCGACTGGTTCCCGACGAGATTGCCCCGCTGGCGAAGTTTCTTGCGAGCGAAGGATCCGAAGGTATCAACGGTCAATTGATCAATGTCTGCGGTGGTACAGTGATGGCCTGCTGATGGACCCTGTTCCCTTGCTGGGGAGGACCGTGGACCTGGCGGGGATTGCAGGCGACCCATTTACGGCTTTTGCGAAGAAAACAAACGAGGAGGAAAAAACGGCGAGATGAAGAAACTGAATTTTACCAAGATGCATGGTGCCGGTAATGACTACGTCTATGTTGACGCGTTCGCGAATGGCTTGCTGGAGAATGCCGGCAAAGTCGCCCGCCTGGTATCCGACCGAAACCGGGGCATTGGGGGAGACGGGCTGATCCTGATCAATCCATCGCAGGTTGCCGATGCCCGGATGGAGATGTTCAATGCCGATGGCAGTCGGGCGGAAATGTGTGGGAATGGTATCCGCTGTGTCGCCAAGTATGTTTACGATCATGGAATCCGGTCCGACGAAAAATTGAAGATTGAAACCGACAACGGTGTGTTGTCCCTTGATCTGACAGTCAAGACCGGAAAGGTCGAATCGGTCGAAGTCAACCTTGGAGAGCCGATCCTGGCGGGTCCCGAGATCCCCACTACGTTTTCCTCGGAAAGAGTGGTGAATGAGGAGCTATCCATTGACGGACGGGAGTTTGAATTCACGTCGGTTTCCATGGGGAATCCCCATTGTGTTATTTTTGTACCGGAATTGAGTGATTCACTCGTCGAACAATGGGGGCCCCGTATCGAGAATGACCCCCATTTCCCGAACCGGGTCAACGTTGAGTTTGTTGAAGTCATCAGCCAGAAGGAGCTTCGTCAGCGAACCTGGGAACGTGGCAGCGGGGAAACCCTGGCCTGTGGGACTGGGGCGGGAGCGGTTTGCGTCGCCGGTGTACTTACGGGGAAAACGGATCGCCGCGTCCTGATTCACCTCCTGGGGGGAGACCTGGAATTGGAGTGGCGTGAATCGGACAATCAGGTGTATAAAAAAGGTCCAGCGGTCGAAGTCTTCTCGGGCGTTTTCGAATACGACCTTTAGACTGGGACTTTTTCAGAAACCGTTTCGCACGGAAGCGATGTTCAGTTTTTTCAAATCTCAAATCAGTCGTCTCGGATCGATCGGCCTGTATTTGGCAACGCAACCCTGGTCCAGATCCCTTGATCTGAAGATTGCCCATTACGACATCACGGCCAATCCGGCCCGCAGGGAATTTGAAGAAAACTGCATTTTTGTGTTTTGGCACGAATACATTCTGCTGCCGACAATGATCTGGGGGAATTCGAACATCACCCTGTTTGTCAGCCAGCACCGGGATGCCGACTGGCTGGTGAATACTGCCAAACATATCGGGTTTGATGCCATTCGGGGTTCGACCACCCGGGGAGGTCCGTCGGCGATCCGTGCCTGTAAGGAGAAAATGAAGACCCACTCCCTGGGGATTACGCCAGATGGTCCCAAAGGACCCCGGAGAGAGATGGCCCTTGGGGCGGTTTACCTCGCTTCCCGGTTGCAAAAACCGATTGTCCCGGTGGGCTTCGGCTATCAGAATCCATGCCGTCTGAAGACCTGGGACCGCTTTGCCCTGCCGACTCCTGGCAGCCGGGTGCGGGCGATCATGGGTCCAAAAGTCCATGTTCCTCGCAAGGCAAATCGCGAGGAACTCGAAAGTTACCGGTGCCGTGTCGAGCAGGATATTACCACTCTGTGCGAGGTTTGCGAGCAGGCAGCTGAAGGGAACCGGAAAATCGAGGAGCAGGTCCCTTTTTTGAAAAACAACTTTCTTCGTCACGCGGCGCCCACGCTGGAATGTCGACTGCAGGATCTTCAGGTCGCCCCTTTTGATCTTCGGCAATCCTGCTCGCCGCTCAAGAAGGCGGCCTGAGAGAGTTTGGCCAGCGCACCCGCGTTTCCATTGGGACCCCGGATCCTCGATGGGGCACGGGCCGCTTGATTTTCTGATGGTAGCTTCTTGTTGACTTTCTCCGGGCAGGCAGTGCCGAACCGATTTAATGGCTTCGGTGAGAGGGCATTTTGGAAGCGAATATTCGGAGGGAGAACTTTGGGAAAAGCGGATGCACATCGGGTGCGAGGAACGCTTCAATCCCGTTTCAGGAATGTTTGGGGGGCATAGATCCGGAGCCGAGCCGGGATGACGCCGATTTCCACCGGCAAAAATCCCCCAGGATCCCCATCCACTTGAAAGGGGACGCGTTGGTCGGATTCCAGCAGGAAGGTGGAAGACTGTTGCATGGTGCAGCCCTCCCAGCGGGTGTGCTGTCCGAACAGTACGCCGGTCAGGTACGTCAGTCCGCTGAGTAGACTTCCTTCGCGAAAGCTGCAGAGATCCAGCATCCCGTCGGTCCCTGTCGCTTTGGGAGCCAGATTCAATCCGACTGCATAGCGTGGCAGGTTGACAATAAAGGCCCATTTTCCGGTGAGTTGCAAGGAGGACTGCTCTTCCCCGGCGACTTGGCTGGATTTTGCAGTGATGCGGATGTCCGGGTACTGGTAGCTGAAAATCGAGTCAAGGATCGGTCGCATGTAGGAGAGGTGGTGAATATGCCCGGAGCGGATCTCATCCAGTCGGCGAACCACTTCTGCATCGAAACCACATCCCAGCATGAGGAGAAAGAGACGACCATTTGCCTGTCCGGCATCTAGGTCGACTGTCTGGCCACGGTGAATCAATTCGGAGATCTCATCGGGTTCAGATCCCATTCCGAGGTATTTGGCGAGCAGGTTTTCGGTGCCCTGAGGCAAAAGGGCAATCGGCGTTCCGGGAGGGGTCCGGTTGGCAATCAGTGAGGCGGTTCCGTCGCCGCCAGCGGCAACCACTGCCCGCAGGGAACCTGACTCCTGCAGCGAGTTGGCCAGTTCCGCGACCTTGTCAATTTCATCGTGGACCGAAACTTCGTAATGACGAAGTTCCAGGGATTTTTTCAGTTGCGTGACGGCAGACTTGCTGGATCGGGAACCTGCATTCGGATTCACCGAGACAATGACCTGGTTGGCTTGGGATGGCACATGATGAATTCTGTCCTCGGGAAAAGCCATGTCCATTGTGGTTGCCGGTGATTGGTAGAACTGCAGTGCCGGGGGTTCCCTTGAAAAGACTGCTCTCCAGGCAGCGTTGGGAATTCCCGTTATCCAACATTGTATTGGCACCGCAGCTTTTGATAAAAGTCAATTCGAAGCAACGTTTTTGTCCGGCCGGTCGGGAATTTCGGCCCGGTCGGTTTGGGCCGGGAGAATCGAGGGCCGAATCTGTCCAGCTGGGAGTATGTGGGATTCAGCTCAGTGCGGTTTTTGAATTCGCCAAAAAGGTGCGTTTTTTTACGTTAAATGATTGAATTGCGTGATTGGCTTCTTTGGAGCCCTTTAAAGTTGGGTTTTTGGCTATAAAATGCCTCTGCGGTTGATTTTCCGCGCAAGTGCCCTTTGAATCAGTCAGTAGATCCGATGCTTAAGAAAGCTGAACTCAAGAACCCTGGAAACGCCGTCAACCTGATTCTCAAGCAGGCCGGTAAAAGTGATGCGGAAATCGCCGCTTTGACGAGCCTTGACGATGCGGACCGGAGCGCCGAAAACCAGTTCTCCGGAGAAGCACCGACGCTGGCATCCCTGTTTGGTACGGCGAAAGCGGTGGAGTTTTTCGCCGGCAGCTTTAATCCTTCTCAAAAAGTTGCCCTCGTCATGAGTGACTGCCTCGAGTTTCTCATGCAGCGGAAAAAAATCGGCATTCTCTGCGACCACCAAAAGATGCTTTTTCACGACGAGACCATCAGGGGTCTGAGCGAACGGGGTTTTTTTGGATTGGCAATTCCAGAAGCTTACGGTGGCAGCGGTGCAGAGTTGGGTGACCTGGGGCCCCTGCTGAGGGCCCTGACGTTTGTCCATCCTGATTTGGCGGTAATGTTCGAGGTGCATAATTTTCTCGGACCTGTCACGCCCATCCTTGATTTTGGTACCGAGGCTCAAAAGCAGAAATACCTGCCCCGGATGGCATGTGGTGAATTGTTGGGTTCCTTTGCCCTGACCGAGCCAGGTGTGGGCGCGGATCCCAGCAAGCTTTCCATGACGGCAACACGTGACGGAGATGATTACCTGCTGAATGGAGTCAAATGGCCAATCACTAATGTTAATTATGGCGGTCTTTGCATTCTCGTTCTGAAGATCGAGGGGGAAGATCTTCCAGCAGGACGGGATTCTGGCATGATCCTTTTTGAGGTTCCCGCAGAAGATACCGATGGTTTCCGCATGAAGAGGAATGACCTGGTTGCGTTTGACTTTCTCTGGAATGCGCGTTTCCGGCTGACTGACTTTCGGATTCCGGCGGACCGGCTCCTGGGACCGCCGGGCAAAGGGTTGGCACAGGCATTCAGTTCACTGGCCAAAGGACGGGGCGGAATAGGTGTCAACAGTACCGCAAAGATTTTCAAGCTTCTGGCCCAGGTAATTCTCGATCCGAGTCAACCTGAGAAGATCGATTCCAGCCATACCCGCTACAAACCGGGTGGGTGGACCTCCTTCCGCTCCACCTTTGGGAAACCGATTGGCGATGCACCCAGGATTCAGACCTGGATTGGACGGGCAGTCTGCCACGGCATGGCTGGCAGGGTTCTTGGTGACCTCTGTTTTCGCCTGGCAGCCAACGGTGTGCGGGATGAGACCCAGGGGATGATTGCCAAGGTATACGCCACCAAGGCGCTGCTGCAAACGGCGATCAATGTGTACCAGATTCAGGGGGGAAGATCGGTTCATACTGACGAGAGGAGGGCTTTTATCGAGTCGCATGGTGAAACCGCCCT